>JAISLW010000125.1 GCA_031277105.1 Planctomycetaceae bacterium
CCCGCGCGCGTCCCGCCCCCACATTGCCGACACGCAAACAACACGGCTGTTGAGACCTAACCCGCGATCATTAGCGGTTGAGTACCACCGCATGCAGGCGAGACGCCCGCGATCCTGGGATGCAGGCGAGACGCCTGCGAGCCTGTATTTTTTGTAACAATAAATCTATTTCCTACATCCTATCCACTATTCCCTAAAATCTTTTGCTTAAATTTACATGAACGGTTACGAATATTTTAGAATATTTATTTTATAACCTAACCTTTAGGTTTGTTTAAAGACGTATTAGAATTTTACAGAAACGTCGAATGATTGATCGTTTCTCCAAAAATGAATTTTTTAGAGATACCCAAACGTAAATTTTAAGCAAAAGCAGTTTAAAAAAATTTGTGTTTTGTTTGTGGGCGGGTTGAAAATTAAACGCTAACAGTTTAAGTTGTGAAATTATGGAAACGACTAAAGAATCTAAAAAGCATATTAAGCGTCTTCTTGGCGGCGCTGGTTTGAATATAATCAATCTTTGCATTTGGGTAATTATTGGTTTAGTTTTAACTCCATTTTTGGTGAAGACATTGGGGCTGCGGCATTACGGGATCAATGAGATAATAGGCACGTTTATTGGTTGTTTTATGCTTCTTGACTTGGGGATCGATTCGGCGGTATCGCGTTTTTTTACGTTGCATTATTCGCGTGGTGAAAAGCGTGATTGTCTTGAGATAGCAAACACGGCGTTTTTTCTTTTTTTGTTGTTTGGCGTTGTGGGCGCTGTTATTATAATTTTGTCGGCGGTTGCGATTTATTTTATTTATCCTGATATGGAAGACAGGCTGCTTTTTTTTCACGTAATGTTAATCAACGGCGTAGCGTTTGGGTTAAATTTTATTACGAAGATATTTTTTGGCGTTGTGAACGGTACAATGAAACAACATTTGACGGGAACTCGCGACGTATTTATTCGTTTATTGGGTACGTTTTTGACGTTTGTCGTCGTTTATTTTGGCGGTCGTTTGTATGCGATTTCTTTTGTCAATTTTGGGATAGTTATATTTAATATATTTTTGATGTATCGTTTGGCAAAAATTGCGTTTCCTGAATTTATGATTTCGTTGTTATTGTTTAATGTCAAATTGATACGGAAGTTATTTAGTTTTGCGTTTGGTACATTTGTTGTTTTTGTCGGCGATACGGTGGCGACGCGCGGGGGTATTTTTGTTATTGGGGCGATGCTTTCGGTTAGCGCTGTTACGCCTTTTGTTGCGATTAGCGTTAAACTTTGCGAATTGTATTCGGCATTGATGTCAACTATTGCCGGCGGTTGGCTTATGTCGTGGTTGACGTATCTTTATGCGAATGACGAAAAAGATTTGATAGATGAATCGATGGCGTTGGCTTATAAAATTTGTACGTATTCGTCGAGTTTTATGTTTTTTGGAATTGTAGTTTGGTCGCCGGATTTTATTGTTCGTTGGATGGGAGAAGATTTTCTTATTGCGTATGATAGTTTAATTATTATTGCCGCCGAACATTGGATAATCTTTGCGCATGCGCCGAATACAAAATTCTTATTTGCGGTAGCGAAACATCATTTTTTAGCGTATTGTAATTTTGTCGCCGCTTTTATTCAGATTGGTTTAATGATTATTTTTATCAAGTTGGGATGGGGAATAACTGGGGTCGCGTTAGGTTATTTTTTGACGTCGATTCCAGTGCGGGGAATAATTATACCAATTTATGTTGCGCAAATTAGAAAAATAAATTTATTCAAATATTATTCAAATATTATTTCGTATATGTTAGTAGCAAGTTTAGGATTTGTCATTCCGTATATAATTTCACAACAAATTCTAAAACCGGATTATAAAATATTATTGTTGACCGGATTGTTAAGTGCAATTTGTTATTCAATATTTATATTATTTTTCGGTTTCAATAAAACCGAAAAAGAAAAAATTAAAAACTTAATCCTAAAAAAATAGTAACCGTTCACGAAAATTTTAACAATAGAGTATCTCTAAAAATTCATTTTTTGGTAAAAAGGTAGGCGGTGTTTCGCCGAAACGCCGCAATACGCATAAAATTATTATTAAATCTTAATATTTCATAACGTATGAAATAAATTATTTTAGGCGTTGTGAAATATTAACATTTATTAGTGTCATAAACTCTACTGCGGCCCAAAATTAAACACTGGGCGAAACGCCGCCTACCTGGACAAATGAATTTTTAGAGACGACCAATAGATTTTAAGGATTAAGGAGTAGAGGATAGGGAGTAGTTTTTTAGAAAACTAGAGAACAGATTTTTGGTTACAAAAATTGTCCCACTTGTCCCTCAAAAGAATTGTCAATATGTATTTTGTTATACTGCTCGTACTTGAAATTCAGCGATTTAAAAGCGTCAAAGCCTGCCGTCCGAAAGCTAGGCAGGCGAAGGTAAACGCAAACTCAAGTACGAATAGTTTAAAAAGATCTCCGTGAAAGGTTACAAATTTTTTTAGAGACGAATGGGACAAAAGTAATTTAAAAATTTGAAATCAAAATCTTTAATTCCGCATTTCGAATTAAAAAACTATCTATTTATTTCAAAATTTTCCGGCGGTACGATGGCAACGCCTATTTTTAACGGCGGGACTTTGGCTCTGGTTTTGTAACTTAAAATTATCGGTTCGGGAATTGTTTTGGCTTTGGGAAAACGCTTGTAAACCCAATCCGGCACGTAATTGTCCGCTTCGCTAATCTCCGAAATATTCCAAACGATCATACCGCCCTTGCGATTAACGTCTTCATCCGTCGCCCAAACCCACTCTTTCGCAATTCCTTGAAGTTCAATTACATCAATATTACGATATCCAGTATGAAATATCGCAGGCAAGATTACCCACAGAGCTGCAAAAAATCCAACTACCGACCAAAACAAAATCATTGCCGTCTTGGACGAAATATCATTCGTAATTTTTGTAACGTTAATTTGTGATTCTGACATCGTGCTATTTAAAGTTTTTTTTAGTAAAAATTTTTGTAACCGTTCACGGTATTTTTTAATATTTTTGAATTTATTTTTAACTATTCAGTGTTATATTTTGTTTATTATTTACTTTTGGTTAATGACTTTTCTTGGTTAATGACTTGTCTTCGTCCCGATAGGGACGGTATTTTCATAACCGCAGGTCTCTGACCTGCGGTTAAAAGTCAACATCTAACTCTGTCCCGATAGGGACAGTACATTTTAAACTATTCGCACTTGAATTTGCGTTTACCTTCGTCTGCCTACTATCTGACGCCAGGCTTTTACGCTTTTAACTTGATGAAATTCGAGTACGATCCGTATCGTTAAATAATCTCAATAAAGTCCTGCCCTTTCAGGGCAGCAAGGATGTGCGGATTTTAACCGCAGGTCGCAGACCTGCGGTTAAAAGTCAACATCGAACACTGCCCTGATAGGGGCAGGACATTTTAAACTATTCGCACTTGACTTTGTGTTTACCTTCGCCTGCCTACTATCTGACGGCAGGCTTTTACGCTTTTAACTTGATGAAATTCGAGTACGATCCGTATCGTTAAATAATCTCAATAAAGTCCTGCCCTTTCAGGGCAGCAAGGATGCGCGGATTTTGCCGCAGGTCGCAGACCTGCGGTTATGAATGTACCGTCCCTATCGGGACGAAGACAATTAAACGAAAACATTAAATTCATTTTTTTGCAAAAAGGTAGGCGGCGTTTCGGCACAGCGTTTAATTTTTTTAGCCGCCTACCTAGTACAAATGAATTTTTAGAGACGCCCAAATATTTGTCCCGCTAGGGACAACATGTTGGTAGAAAAAAATGATATGTATTTTTATCGTCCCGTTAAGGACGCAATGAGGGTTAAGGTTGTATTTACATGTTGTCCCTATCGGGACAAATATATTTTTTGACGTTGCATTTCTACCAACATGTTGTCCCTAGCGGGACATGTAGGACAAATATTTATTGTTACAATAAATCTATCGCCTACACTAATTCCCTAAAATCTATCGTTGAAATTTCCGTGAACAGTTACAAAAAAACTACTCTATTCCGGTTAATTTAATGTTATATTTTTTAATTATATTTTTTAAGTTTGGTTTTTGTACGGTTTGAAATTCTTTGTTTCGTAGTTGCGAATGATGGAACTTATAGTCGCCTTGCGAACAACATAATAAATCGTCGTTTGGCGCGACAGAAAAATCAGACGGATGAATATTTATTTCATATTGGTCAAAATTTTCGTCCTTTTCTATTATGCGGATTATTTCTTGTAACGAATAATCGTCTATTTTGCCGCTTTCAAGTATTCCGAAATATCCGGTTTTTTGTTTTGCATATTTCAAATGATAATTAAGAATTGCCCGTTTTATCAACCCTTGCGGCGCCCATGCGTAACACCGTTTTATAACTCTTTTTAAACTGCCGAAATTTTCTCGCGGTATCCGCAACAATAATTTACGTTTTTCCGATTCCTCTTGCAATAAATTAAAAATTGGCGGCATGACGTGAATATGTTGATGCGAATCCAGATGATTAAAACGAAGACGATTTTTTGTAACGAAATTATCCATACGCTGCATTTGAGCGGAAAATTCAATTTGAATTTGACGTATAAATTGCTCGCTATCTTTTGACCGCAACATCCGCATTAAACCAAAAAAACTCCATCGAAACATTCCGCTTGAATCTACAAGCAACGGAATCGCCGACGGTTCTGATACCGGCTTGCCGCTGGTCAACGTGAAATGTAACGCCAACGATAAATCGTTACAATAATTCTGAACGCCCGCAACAGCATCTTCCGCAAACGGCATATTGACCATTAAACTCGCCGCCGTAATATTACCCAAAATCACACCCCGCAATATCGCCGAATTAACCGCCGGAGAAAATCCTAAATCATCAGCATTGATAATGAGTTTTTTCATGTCGTTTTTTGTAAATATTCACGGAATTTTTTTTAGTAAAATTACGTGTTGGCGATTTTTTTTAGGGACAAGTTGGATAGGAGGGACAAATGGACCAATGTTGTCTGAACTTTGATCTTTAGTAACTGTTCACGATAATTTATAATAAACTACGTACTTGCGATTTTTAACTATTCAGTACGTATTTATTTTTTTGTATCGAAATTTGTTTATATTAGCCCTATTGGAGCGACAAGCATTAGCGTAGGGCGCTGCGCCATACGTAAAATGATTGCCAAAACGCATTTTAAAAAGTGTGAACAGTATATCAAATTTCTACGGCGTAATCTGTTCGTTGTCTGACTCAATAGATGTCGGCTCCGGCAATGTTTCCAATGCAAATAACAGTAAATCTGTCGGTTTCATAAAGCGGCGCATACGATGGATTTCTTTCATTGATTTACCGAATAAAGGTTGAATTATGTTGTAGTCGTTTTCATTCGTTACAATGTAAAATTGTCCTTTATCCAAAGACGTTTTTAGACGATTAGAAAAATATCGCGGACGCAATTTTTCCTGTTTGATCAATTTGTTACGCAAAAACTCAATAAATATAGGCGCTGGAGGTCTTCCTAATTTTTCATAATCTTGTTGCAACGTTTCGGCTGTAATTTGACGTATTGGTTTTCCATAATAAAAAAACCAACTTGGCGGACAACCTTCCGTACAAAGTAAAATTGGCGGCGCAATTGAATTTTCTGCCGTTTGTACAGGACGAAACAAACCGTTTCTTTGAGGAGCATATTGGGAAACGTGAGCGGCTGTCCATTGAAAAACCAATGGAATAAATATAATTGCAAGAATAATGTAAATAACGTCCAATGTTTTACGACTGCATTTCCAAGACGCCCAAACGCCGGCGACGCCCATAATCAACGGAAGCAAACCAATAACAAATGTTATTGCCGCCGATTCATTGGGAAAATATTTTGCGTATAAAATATTCAAGACAATCGTGATTCCAATTCCCGTAACAATTAATACGTAAGGAACAATAAACGTCCAAATTTTGCCCGTTTTATCATTTCCGCACCGCCAATTAAAAAGGTATCCGCCGATAAGAATTGCGGTAGCAGGATAAGCCGGAAAAACATAATGCGGAAGTTTAGTACTCGCTATCGAAAAAATAACGTAAACCAAAAATATCCAACAAAGAATAAAATAGTAAGCATTTTTTGAAACAGTTCCATTGCGAATACGATAAAACAAATCAATACACAACGGAATAAAAAAAATTGACCAGGGAAAAGTTCCGAATAACGAAGTTACCAAATAATACAACGGGATTTTATTAGGTCCATGTTCTGGAATAATTGACCGTTCAAAATTGTGGACAATAAAAAATAACCTCGTCCATTCCCAATCTGTTTTGTAACCAACTAGAACAAACCAAGGTCCCGCAATAAGAACAATAACAACAATAACAGTCAACGGTCGCATCAAATAACTGATTCGCAAAAATGATAAAAACCAAATGAACGGATTCCAGACCATTCGTTCAGGTAACGCCTTGACTATCAGGAAAAGTCCAATGACCGCAATACCTATCACTGCGGCGGCAGGACCTTTAGCAAGAGTCGCCATTCCCAAACAAGCGCTAATCAAAACAACTATTATCCAATTTTGCGGATACCACAAAATAAGTCGTTCAGTCAATGATTGTTTAATTTGGAAATTATCGCACACTTCAACAAAATTTTTCTGAAATCCGCGACAGCCGTAAACATAAACGGTCATTGCCGCCGTCAACCAACAAAGCAAAGCGCCATCACAAGTCGTTCCACGCGTTTCAACAACAAATAACAACATCGTCGCCAAAATAAAAGCGGAACGAATCGCCAAAGAACGATTGTCAAAAAGACGACGGGCAATGTGATAAACAAGCAAAACGGTTACTATTCCATAAATGATCGTGGGAAATCGTACTGAAAATTCACTGACGCCAAAAAGATAAAAAGAAACAAGCATCCCCCAAAAAATCAGAATCGGTTTATCACAAAGTTTATTGTCATTAAGCGTGGGAACAATCCATTCGCCATTGTCAAACATCTCTTGAGCAACCGCAGCAAAATAACCTTCATCGCGATCCCAAATCACGTTACTCCCAAGAAACGGAAAGTAAAGCAAAAAACAAATCGCAACCAAAAGACATTGATCAAAAATAATATTGTTACGCCTAAAACTATTATTCACAACAAAATTATTATTTTGATTAGTTATAAACGCCGTTTTGTTACTGGAATTTTCTGCTGTTTCAAATATTTTCATATTAAATTTTTTAAACTGGAATTTTAAACTGTTCTTATTTTAATTTACGTTTACCGCCGTCTATCGACAGATTTCGGACGGCAAACTTTGACGCTTTTAAATCGCTAAATTTCAAATACAAGCAATATACTGTCATGCTCGTTTGTTATGTGGAAATGTAATTGTTTCTATTTGTGCGTCAAAACCGTATTTATCTTGCACGACAAATAACGGTCGTCGTTTTGCTTCCATGTAAATTCGTCCTACATATTCGCCGACGACTCCAATCGATGTCAATTGCACGCCGCCGAGAAATAAAATCGCAATTATCAACGTTGGCCATCCTGGCGTGTTGTTGCCCGTCGCAATTACTTCGCATAAAACATAAACGGCATAAAATAAACTCATCACCGCAACAGAAAATCCAAAATAAATTATCCACCGTAACGGCGAAATAGAAAAACTCGTAATCCCGTCAAACGCAAACGAAAACATCTTTTTTAGACTATATTTTGAAACGCCATGTAGTCGCGGATTCGCCTTGTAATTCAAACAAATATCACGAAACCCTAACCACCGTATCATCCCGCGAACAAAACGCGATTGCTCCGGCATTGCATTAAATTGATCCACAACCTTACGATCCAATAACCGGAAATCCGCAGCGCCTTCTATAAATTTTACGTCCGAAACAAAATTACAAAACGAATAAAACCACTCCGACGATTTTCTTTTAAACCAAGTCGTTTCATCATTGTACTCGCGAATCGTATAAACTATCTGATAACCTTCACGCCAACATTTAACCATTTGCGGAATCAATTCTGGCGGATGTTGCATATCGGCGTCCATCACAATTACAGCGTCTCCAATCGCATATTCCAAACCTGCCGAAAGCGCAATTTGATGCCCGAAATTACGCGAAAAACTAACGATCTTAATCCGGTTATTTTTTGTACGTAAATTCCGCAACACTTCCAATGAATTATCAGAACTGCCGTCGTCAACAAAAATAATCTCCCAAAATTCCGTGATTTCAGATAACATCGCCGAAACCGCTTCGGCAAAAATCGCTACATTTTCCGACTCGTTATAAACAGGCGCAACAACAGATATTTCAACAGTATCATTATCATTACCGTCGACTCCGGCGCTAGTAAATCGTAAATTTTGTGTTTGGCGTAACATTGGTAAAAGGTAAATTAATTGGTAAAAAAATTGTAACCGTTCACGGTATTTTCATAACCGCAGGTCTCTGACCTGCGGTTAAAACGATCACTATTAATGGTACCGTCCCTATCGGGACGAAGACAATTAAACGAAAATATTAAATAATAAAAAAATATCGTGAATGGTTACAAAAAATTATTGGTTATTAGTCAGTAGGAAATTTATTTTTGAATCAAAAATTACACAATGTACTGATTCAAATTTAAGCGTATGAATTTGATCGTTTAGCGATAATTGGATTTTCTACGCAGAAGAAAAAATAAATTTGAGATAAAGATATTTTGGAAACTTGCCCCAAAAAAACTCAAACCAAATAATAGAACGAAAAACGCCAAATAGATTCAGGCATTGCTCAAAATTATATCGCAGCAAATTTGAAGCGGATTTCGGGCAAATTTTTCGAAATTCTATCTTGCCCCCCCCCCCCCCCTTCGCTATTTTAACACGAATTGGGCTGATTTTACGTATCCTGTCTATTTTAACAAACAAATTTTTCATATTAAGATCGGTTTTTTTTGAAATTATTTTGGAATAATTGGTAAATTTTATACGACTGCCAAAAACGTTATAGCCGTTATTATCGGAAATACTTGAAAACTCATTAAACAATTCAGACCGAATTATCCAATTTTTCAAAAATTACGTCAAGAGCAATTTTTAAACTAATTTTACTTGCGTTTATTTTTAGAGACGCCCAGATATTAAACGTCTCTCATTAGCGGTTGAGTACAACCGCATGCAGGCGAGACGCCCGCGATCCTGCATTTTTTGTAACAATAAATATTTGTCCTAAATGTCCCGCTAGGGACAACATGTTGGTAGAAAAAAAATGATACGAATTTTTAGCGTCCCGTTAAGGACGCAATAAAGGTTAAGGTTGTATTTACATGTTGTCCCTAGCGGGACAAATATATTTTTGACCTTGCTTTTCTACCAACATGTTGTCCCTAACGGGA
>JAISLW010000135.1 GCA_031277105.1 Planctomycetaceae bacterium
ATGTAAAAGCGTCAAAGTTTGCCGTCCGAAAACTAGGCAAATGATGTTAAACGCAAATTAAAGTGTGGACAATTAAAAAAATATTCTACCAACCAAAAAAGTTAAACAAAGCCCCCCCGATATAATACGTATCGTACTTGATTTTGGAAATTTAAGAGCATAAAAGACCTGCCGCCCAAAAAAACGGCGACAATTTAAGTACACTTATATTTTTTTGTAAAATTCCGAAACCTTTGCAAGTTTTCTGTGTTTAACGCATTTATCTGTTTTTTGCTCGACGATGTTGTTGGGCTGACGGATTATACTAATCGTACTTGAAATCAGCGATTTAAAAGCGTCAAAGTTTGCCGCCCAAAAGCTAGGCAGGCAGGCGAAGGTAAACGCAAATTCAAGTACGGACAGTTTAAAAGGTTTTGCCAATAATGGAATTGGCAATTTACAAGTTTAAGTTAAATTATGCTGATTGTACTTGAATATCCGGCGATTAAAGAACATTAAATCTGCTTTTTGATGAGCGGAGACGTTTGCCGAAAATTGAAGTTAAAGCAGTCAGCTTAAAATGGAGAATGGAGAAAAAATTATGAGAAAGACATTTTTATGTTTTTTTGGGGCAATGCTTGTAGTGGGATTGGTATTAATCTCTACGGCTGATATTTTTGCCCAACCGAACAACGAAGGACGAAATCGAGACCGCGATCGCGGACAAAACGAGCGCGGAGATCGAGGTGAACGCGGTAATCGCAACGAGCGAGGCGACCGTAATGATCGCGGAGATCGCGGCGGACGGAATTTCGGCGGTCCCGGCGCAGGCGGTAATTTTTTAGGAGGCGGATCCGGACTCGGAATTTTATTACAAAACGAAAACGCTAAAAAACACCTCAACTTGACCGAAGATCAAACGACAAAACTTCAAAAAATCGCCGAAGAACAACGTAACAACTTCCCACGATTCCCAAGAAATAACAACGAAAACAACACGCGACCAACACAAGACGACCTGAAAAAATTCGGCGAAGCCGTCGAAAAATATCAGGCTGATACGCAAAAAAAAGTCAATGAAATACTAACACAAGAACAACAAACAAAATTCAAAACCCTTCCCTTTCAAGTTACGGGAGGTCTAGAATCACGATTTCTTAATGCGCGGTCGTTTGACTTTCTCGATTTAAGCGAAGATCAAAAGGCGAAATTTAAACAAATTGAAGAAGAGAACCAAGCCGAATTTCGTAGAATATTCACACGCGACGGCGCCCGACCAAACAGCCGCCCCACAAACGAAGACGTGCAAAAACAACGCGACGAGATGCAAAAAAGACGCGAACAACAAAAACAAAAATTGTTAGCGTTATTGACGCCGGAACAAAAAGCGCTTGCTGAAAAGTTGACCGCTGAAGCGAAACAATTAAACTTGCAACCCCAACGCAACGAACGTAATCGCGGCGAAAGGAATAACAGAGATCGCAACAGAAACGGAAGAGAACGCGGAAATAATGAATACAGACCAAACAACGATTCGTGGAAACCAGGCTCCGGAACTCCCGAAAATAATAACACGCAACAACGCAGATTCCCACGCGGAAATCAAGAAAATACAACGCCAACTACGCCATCAACGCCGCCAACACAGCCTGAAACATGATAGTTAGTTGTTGCGGAATATTCGCTAGAAAATTCATTTGACCAAAAATATGCGGCGCTTTGGCGAAACGCCGCATGACTTATACGTATCGTACTTGAAATTCTTGATGTAAAAGCGTCAAAACCTGCCGTCCAATAATTAGGCAGGCGATGGCAAATTCAAATTCAAGTATGAATAATTTAAAGTTTAAAAATTTGTAACCGTTCACGATATTTTAGAAGCGTTGAGTTTTAGGTGATATGGTGTAGGTGATAGATTTATTGTTACGAAAATTGTCCCGATACACCATATCCCCTAAAATTTTTTGCTTAAATTTTCGTGAACGGTTACAAAAAATTTTAGTTTTATTGTTTGACTAAAATTTTTACAATTGTAAAATTGTGTGTTGTAATTCGGCGGTTCAGAGGCGTAAAGAATTTTACGTTTTTGAATCGCCGAAATTTTTTTGTAATTTGCGTAGAATTGTAGGGAGATTTTAATTATGTCGATAGGAATTTTGATGGGTAGCGACAGTGATTGGGTCAAGATTAACGGCGTTGCGAAGGTTCTTGATGAGTTTGGGGTAAAGTATGAGCTAAATGTTATGAGCGCTCATCGGACGCCGGATTTGGTTAAAAATTATGCGGAATCGGCGGAGTCGCGCGGTATTGCGATTTTGATTTGTGCAGCCGGCGGCGCAGCGCATTTAGCGGGTGTTGCGGCGTCGCATACAACATTACCCGTAATTGGGATCCCAGTGCAAACTGATTTTTGCGGCGGTTTGGATTCTTTGTTGTCAACTGTTCAAATGCCAGGCGATATTCCAGTTGCAACCGTCGGAGTTGGAGGAGGAGGCGCCAGAAATGCAGGATTGCTGGCTATACAAATTTTAGCCTTGAACGATAAAACATTAAAACAAAAATTACTCGACTTCAGAAAAAATCTAGTACAAAAAATAAACGACAAAAACACAAAATTAAAAGATGAATTAAAACAATAAAGCGTCTCTAAAAAAATGATTTGACATTTTGTAATAGTTCACGAAAATTTGTTTATTAGATTAGGTTTTGGCAATTTTTAAGAGACAAAGGGGACAATTTTTTTTGTAACAAAAAATTGAAAAGGACGCAGCCGTCTCGGTTGCAATTTGCCGCAAGGCAGACAAAAAGGCGCTTGAGATCAAAACCTCGCTCACCAGCGGTTGAGTACAACCGCTTGCTGGCGAGACGCCCGCGATCCGGCGGCGAGTGCGATCATTTAGCGCCTGCATTCCTTTTTTTGCAGGCGAAACGCCTGCGATCCTTCTGATAATTTTTTGTTACAAAAAACCTGTTCTCTAGTTTTCTAAAAAACTACTCTCCTTATCCCCTACTTCCTAACCTCTAAAATCTATCGCTTAAAATTCCGTGAATTTTCTAAACTATTCACTCTTGAATTTGCGTTTACATTCGCCAGCCTATCTATTAGATAGCAAACTTTGACGCTTTAAAATCGGTGAATTTTAAGTACGAGCGGCATATAGACTGCAATTAGTTCATTATTAGCGATCTTGCGGGCGCTATAGTTTCGGCGGTGAAGTTTTTTGCGAGGTGGTTCCAGAGTATAGTTTGTTGATTTTTTGTCAAATTCCATTTGCAATCTATTTTTCTCAAGATTTCATTTTCGTCGCGATACAGCGCCGTCAATGCTCCGCGTATTGAGATTTTGAAAATATTTATTGCGGTGGGGCTGCCTATTGCCGACATATTATTTTCGGTGTTGTTGATTACTAATTCTGCGAATGCGAAAGTTCCTTGATCTGGGATTGCCGTGATATTTTTTTTTGCGGATGCGAAACCGTTACCTACGTTTACTTGCCATCCGCGTCCTGATTCCCATGTTGCGATAATGCGATCCGGACTAATAATAATGTAACGGTTACGATAATCCAATCGTTCCGGCAAATCGTCGATCAACTGTCCCGCAACTATGATTGACGGAGTTGTTATTGGTTGTGTTAAAGTTTGATTTTTGGTTGCGTCGTTGTTTGTTGTAATTGTGGTTGAGTTATTTTGCGGCGGGGCGGGGCGTTCTATCAAGATAGGTTTTTTACATTTTGGGCAATTACGAGTTTGACCTATTATTCCAACTTTCGCATTCAATTTACTACCGCAATTATCGCATATAATTTGAAATACGTCGCTTGACATTTTTTATTCTCCAAATAAATGTTAAGGGGTTAAATTGTTTCTTATTCCCTAATCCATTTTCCATTTTTTCGCAATTTCACTGTAATATTATAAATATTATAGACTCGATTCATTGCGTTCTTAACGGGACGCTATACAGCTAGTAATTGAAATTCATTGATGTAAAAGCGTAAAAGCTTGCCGCCCGATAGCTAGGCAGGCGAAGGTAAACGAAAACTCAAGTGCAAACAGTTTAAAATTTATTCTAATTAGTTATATCGGCGCCTAAATTAATTCTCAACTTTAAATTGAAGGGCAAACAATTTAACAGATTATTAACTCCGGTCAATAGTTTTTTTAACGCATTTGTAAATAATTTGTTTTAGAGCGATTCACAGATTACACACACAGATTAAAAAGATTGTAACTATTCAGTAGGCGTATTATTTTTGTAACGATAATTGTAATTGTATTTCGCCCCGATGGGGCTAATATAAACCAATTTCGATCTAAAAGATAAATATGTACTGAATAGTTGCAAATCGCCAATACTTAAGTCGCTAAAAAATTTCCGTGAACAGTTGCCGCAAATTAAAATACGAACAATTTAAAAACCTCCATCACTAGCGGTTGAATACAATCGCATGCAGGCGGGACGCCCGCGATCCTGAAATGCAGACAAGACGCCCGCGATCCTGAAATGCAGACGAGACATCCGCGATCCTGAAATGCAGGCGGGACGCCCGCGATCCAGAAATGCAGGCGAGACGCCCGCGATCCTGAAATGCAGACGGGACGCCCGCGATCCTACTTACAATTTTTTTCTAACAATAAACTACTCTCTAATTTTCTAAAAAACTACACCCTACCCCTATCCCCTAATCTCTACCCCCTAATTTTTGTGAACGGTTATGCTTTTTTTATTTCTAATTTAACAATCTATCTCCGGTAATTGACAATAATTGGTTTAAATTCATAATATTACGCTTGCTTTAAACCGCATACGTATTACATCGCTGAATTTCAAATACGTGCTGTTTACATCGCAGAAATTCAAGTATGATCCGTATAGAATTGCTGAATAACATTTTTTCTTTTTTAAATTACGAATAGTTTATGAAATTCGGCTTGTAACTTTTTATATCGCGAATTCGTATTCTGAATTTTTGTTACGAAAAATTCTCTATTTAAACTATTCGCACTTGAGTTTGCATTTACCTTCGCCTGCTAGTTTTCGGACGGCAGGCTTTGACGCTTTTAAACTGTTCGCACTTGAGTTTTCGTTTACCTTCGCCTGCCTAGTTTTCGGACGGCAGGCTTGGACGCTTTTAAATCGTCGCTGAATTTCAAGTACGAATAGTAAACAAACAAAAAAACTTAAAAGTTATGGATATAATTAAATTTTCGATAAATAATCCCGTTAAAGTAGCGGTTGGCGTTTTGTTGACGTTATTATTTGGGATATTGGCGTTGACAGACGTTCCTATTCAAATGACGCCTGATGTTGAGCGTCCTGTTGTTTCAATACGAACAACATGGCAAGGACGCAGCCCCGAAGAGATTGAGAAATCAATCATCATGGAACAAGAAAAGAAACTTAAAACGTTGCAAGGTCTTTACAAAATGACCTCAAACGCTTCGCTTGGACAAGGCAGTATTGAACTTGAATTTACAGTTGGTTACGATATGAGTCGCGCCGTTCAAGAGACTTCTAACCGTTTAAACGAAGTTCCAAGATACCCCGATGATGTTGACCGTCCCGTAATCCGCGCCGCTAGCGCTAACACAGACGAGTCTATTGGCATCGGACTTTTGCAATCTCAAACTGATCCTTATTTTGAGATGTCCGAATTTTATGATTACGCTGATAGATTTATTAAACCTGCATTTGAACGCATCAAAGGACTAGCCGAAGTGCAAGTTTACGGCGGTCGCGAACATGAAGTGCAGATTAGATTTGATCCGGTCGTGCTTGCTCAATCCGGCGTTTCGGTTGATGAGTTGCGGGCGGCGCTGATTGCGGATAATTTGAACGAGTCTGCAGGCGACTTGGCTAATGGTCGCATCAACGTCCGCGTAAGAGTGCTAGGACGTTATTCTGATCTTGAACCGATTCGCAACGTGATTGTCAAGTACATCGACGGTTCTCCGGTTTACTTGCGCGATATTGCGACGCCGTATTTAGTATTACAAAAAAACACGTACTTCAACGCGAGCAAAGGTCAGACGTCGATGTCGATTCATTTCCGCCGCGACACGGGCGCGAATGTTCTTAGCGTAATGTCCGAAGTTAATAAACTGGTTAAAGAACTCAACCGCGACCCTGATGCGAATGGATTTGGCGGCGGCTTGTTGTCGAATTACAAAAATGACCGCTACAAAATAAGGTTCAGAATGATTTACGACGACTCAAATTATATCAACAAAGCGGTCGGACTGGTGCAGCAAAATATGATTGAAGGCGGTATTTTGGCGATAATTGTTTTATTGATTTTTTTACGCAGCGTTAGACCTACGTTTATTGTATCTCTTGCGATACCGATTTCTATTGTCGGCACGTTTGTCGTGATGTATTTTGCGGGACGTAATATCAACGTGATTTCGCTTGCGGGGTTAGCGTTTGCGATTGGCATGGTGATAGATTGCGCGGTTGTCGTGCTTGAGAATATTGACCGGCATCTGCATTCGGGCAAGTCGCCGGTCAAGGCGGCTTACGACGGCACGCGCGAAGTCTGGGGCGCCGTGCTTGCGCAGACGTTGACAACTGTAGCGGTGTTCGGTCCAGTTTTGACAATAGAAGAAGAATCAGGACAACTTTTTTGCGATTTAGCGATAGCGGTTTCGGCGTCGGTTTTGATTTCGCTTCTTGTCGCAATAACAGTTATTCCGGTTTCGGCGGCTAATTGGCTTGGCGATAAATCGAATAAGCCGCCGGAGTTGATGATGACAAAGTTGTTTAAGGGGCTTTTTGGGCTGGTCAATCTATGCAATTATTCAACGCGAAAGTATTCAAATTTTATCTATACGATGATGTTGCGTAATCCGGCAATGATAATTTTGCGCGTAGTTATAATTACGGTAATTTCTGTTGCGGCGATTATTTTTAGCGCTTATTTGATGCCGCCGGCGAGTTATTTGCCAACTGGTAATAAAAATGTACTAAACGGTAATATGCAATTGCCGCCGTCTTATACATTGCCACAAAACGAACTCGTCGGACGCAGAATAGAACAATTCCTAAAACCATACTGGGACGCAAAAAATATTGAAGAAGCAACGGCAATACGAAAAATCTATGACCGCCGAAATAATAAATTAGAAACTAAAATCGCGCCAATAAGCGAATTTTATATTATCGCACGCAATCAAGGCGTAATGATGACCGTAACAAGCAGCGACCCCGAACTCGTAAAACCGCTAGAATCAGTAATAAATACAATGATGAACGAAATCCCAGGCGCAACAGGTTCGGCGCTACAACAAAGTATTTTCGGACGACGCGGAGGAGGTTCAAATTCAGTGCAAATTGAAGTTATAGGACCGGAGATGGGGCGTTTAAGATTGGCGACGCGTTATCTTGAAGACGAACTCGTGCGTGAATTTTCACGTTCCGGCGTAAGAAGCGAACCGCAAAATTACGACTTAAACGGACCTGAATGGCAACTAATTGTAGATCAAGTGCGGGCGAAAGAGTTAGGTTTTGGCGTGCAATCGTTGGCTTATACGGCGCGGGCGATGATAGATGGAATTAGGGTCGGCGATTTTGACTTCGAGGGCGATAGTATTGATTTGACGTTAATTCGCGATCCTGATATTGAGATAACGCCGGATGAGTTTCCGATGTTGCCGGTAGTGGTACGCGACTCGGATGATAGTCGTCAAATAATTCCAGTGGGGCAATTGTTCACAATAGAAAAAGCGGAAGCGTCGCAACAAATAAGACGCGTCGAGCAAGAGCGGGCGATAAGGTTGACGGTTAATCCGCCGCTGGAAGTCGCTCTTGAAACGGCGCAAAAAAAGATAATGGAAATTGTAGAACAATGCCGTCGCGACGGCGGTTTAACGCCGGACATAATGATACGTCTGGCAGGCAATGCGGATAAGTTATCGCAAGCGAGAGCGGCTGTGTTGGGAAGATGGACTGGGTTAAATTTAGAATCGGTCTTGAGTTTAATTGCGAGTCGTTTTTTCTTATCGTTATTAATTACGTATCTTTTAATGGCGGCGTTATTTGAGAGTTTTATTTATCCGTTTGTAATTATGTTTAGCGTGCCGTTTGCGATGGTCGGGGGATTTATCGGATTGGCGTTAATGCGTTGGCATGATCCGTCGCAACAATTAGACACGTTGACGATGTTGGGATTTGTGTTATTGATTGGCGTTGTGGTGAACAATGCGATTTTGTTGGTTCATCAATCGTTAAATTTCATGCGCGGTTTTGGCGAATCGCAAGAAGACACCGTAGAAGCGTTAGGATACAGGGAAGCGATTAGGGAATCTGTAAGAACGAGAATGAGACCAATTTTTATGACAACAACGACGGCGATTATTGGAATGTTGCCGTTGGTGGTAAAGAGTGGAGCGGGGAGTGAGTTGTATCATGGCATAGGTTCGGTGGTGGTTGGCGGGCTTGTGTGTTCAACTATTTTTTCGTTATTAATTGTACCGTTGTTATTAAGCCTAATGTTCGACGTAAAAGCCGCAATAAATTCTTTGTTCAAATCAATAAAATAATCGTAAATATTCACGGAAAAAATACGTCAAGCAAAATACGTATTAGCGATTTTTGAGAGACAAGTGGGACAATTTTTGTAACAAAAAATCATCGTCTGAAAGATCGCAGGCGTCTTGCCTGTGTTCCATCAGATTCGCAGGCGAAACGCTTGCATCCCAGGATCGCGGGCGTCTCGCCTGCACGCGGTTGTACTCAACCGCTAATGAGCGAGGTTTTGTTCAGAAAATTAGGTTAAAATTAGGTTTGTTAAAGAGCGTATTAAAATTTTAGAGAATTAGAGAATGATTGATCGGTTCTCCAAAAAGTGAATTTTTAGAGATACTCAATTGACTTTGATATTAGCGCGCAAAAAAAAGTCCGGGCGACAAAACGGAAAATCATCGCACCGGACCCATCCCCCCCGGGAAAACCGACAAATATACTATTATTCCAATCCCCGCGCCTTCACGTGAAAAAAACGAACCAAAAAACACGTTCAACAACGGGGACTCAAAAAAAAATATAACAAGTAAGAAAACCAAAAAAAAGGTTATATCTCACTAACAGTATAAGTTATCGGTTAGTCGCTAGCACGACTTGCATTATTTTTGAAAAAAATTTTCTCTTAATTAAATTCTGATAGTTATCATCAAGTTATAACAAGTATTTACGTAATCGTCTATTTTGCCAAAAGGCAAACAAAAAGGCGCTTGAGATCAAAACCTCGCTCATCGGCGGTTGAGATATAAACTTGCCTGCGATCCTAAAAAACAGACGAGACCAACGGATCGCGGGCGTCCCGCCTGCAATTTGCCGATAGGCAAACAATGAAGATCGGTTGAGATATAAACTCGCTCAACGGCGGTTGAGTACAACTGCGTGCAGGCGAGACGCCCGCGATCCTGGGATGCAGGCGAGACCAATGGATCGCGGATGTCTCGCCTGCGTTTTTTCTAACGATTGTTTAGGATATTATGGATTTAACGATTGTGCGACGTCAGTTCTGTACGCAACTACCGCCGGTAAATAGCCAACTAAAGACGCCAATAGCAATAAACAAGGAATTAACGCCAACTCCGCCGCTTGAAAATGAAGCGGATTGACTATTACCATTACGGCGCTCGAAATAATCGGTCCCAAAACCGCTATCAAACCATGACCAATCACAACCCCAATCACCCCCCCGCACAACGATAACAAAATTGATTCAAATAATATCACCAACATTACCGTACTGCGTTTAGCGCCAAGCGCCCGCATTATTGCTATTTCTTGCCGTCTTTCGTTCATGGAATTGTAAATACTTACCATCATTCCTATACCCGCAACAATTACTACTAGAACCGAAAAAATCACCAAAACAATCTGAACGCGTCCAACAATTAACTCAAAAAGCCGCGAAATTTCACGCGTCGGCGACGCTACTTGCACCGATAAATCCGCAATCAACCTGCCCGCCAACGCCGTTGTCCACGTATCCATCACTTCGCCGCCCCGCAGACCGTCGCTTATTTCTAATACGGTATTGCCGCGTTCATCTATCGTTTTAATTTCGCCTTTAAGTTCCTGTTTTTTCAATAATACCAAAATTGCCGAAATACGCCGCTCGTCAATTTTACGCCGCGCCGCATTGCGCAAATCGTTTTTAGACTTTGTTTCTGCGGCGGCGCTAACTTCCGTATTTTTTGTATTGGCGGTTTTATTTGGGTTAGTCGTATCGGCGTTGAGATTATTTTTGGGTTTAGCGTCTTTTTCGTTGCGCAAATTATTTTTGTCGTTAGGCAAGTTATCTTTTTCGTTGCGCAAATTATTTTTGTCAAAATCGTCGTAAAGGATCCCTTTATCTTCCGAAGTTCGTTTTAAAATTTCATCTACCGAAGAACGCGGAAAATGATCGACCATTATGAAAAAACCTTCTAAATTCAAGAAAACCGCTTGGTCATTGGGCGTTCCCGTCGGGTCAAGAATACCAACGACTGTAAATTGCGACGGGTCGGAATATTTATCGGACGGGACAATTGAGTTTGTCGTCGCTTTGAATTTATCGCCTACTTTAAGTTTGGTCAATTTTGCGGCGGAGTATCCGAGTACGGCGTCAAATTGGATTCCGGGTTTAAGATTATCGCCGCTGTAAAACGTGTACGGTCTGTCGTTCAAATAACGCAATTTAGTAAAGAACTGCGGAGTAGTCGCTATAACTTGCAACCCCCGCAAAACCGTCAAACGCTCGCCTATCGCCAACGGAATCGCTACTTCAACATGAGACGAATATCGACCGGTATCAATTTGTTTGAAATAGTTGTAAGGAATTGTATCGCTAAGCTGATTAGAATAAAAAACAGCGCCAAGAACCGTATCCAACGCCGAACCTTTCGGAGGTCCAACAACAAGATCATAACCTTGAGCGCTACGTTTGAACGTCTGGTCTAACACGCCATAAATCACTATCACCGCAACAACCAACGCCACGCCAAGACCCATCGAAAACGCCGTTAAACCAGACGCTAATGAACGATGTTGAATGCTACGCCACGCTATTTTCCAAAGAGACATAATTTGTTATCCTGATTTTAAAACTCTATTTTGGGAACTTCTAAAAACTTATTTTTTGTAAAAATGTATGCGGCGTTTCGCCGCTGTGTTTATTTTTTGTGCCGCAATACGTATAAAATAATTATTAAATTTTAATAATTCATAACGTGTAAAATAGATGTATTTTAGGCGTTGTGAAGTAATAAAATTTATTAGCGACATAAATTCTACTGCGGCGTTTCGGCGAAACGCCGCCTACCTGAACAAATGAGTTTTTAGAACTTGCCTGAATTTCAAGTACGAGCAGTATAATTGTATTTTGTCGCCACGATGGGGCTAATATAAACACATTTTGATCCAAAAAATAAATATGTACTGAATACTTACAAATCGCCAATACCTAATTTGTTAAAAAATTTTTCCGTGAACGTTTACAAAACTTTCAATCCAAATTCAAATAAACAACCTGTCAAGATCAAAATGCAAAAAAATAAACACGAATTGTTTTGAAATACTTTTAAACTGTTCGTACTTGAGTTTGCGTTTACATTCGCCTGCCTTGTTTTCGGACGGCAGGCTTTGACGCTTTTAAATCAATGAATTTCAAGTACGAACTGTATATTTGAATTTATGTTTAATCGTTGCTTTTTATTCTTATCTATCGACCGGCATGATTTTGCGGTTTGACATTGTCGATGAATTTCAAGTACGATACGTATAAATTATTTTTTATTAACCACAGAGATCGCATAGATCAGAAAGAATAAATTTGAAAAAATAATTTGAACTTTTTAGAGTCGCTCAATACAATACAACACAGTACAGTATTGTACGGTAAAACTTGATAGCCGTTCACGGAGATCAGTTTAATAAAATGCGTATCGAAAATGCGACGGGATATTTGGAATAGACATGATGTTAGCGATAATTTTTGTAACAAAAATTATTTGATCAACATAACTATTCAGTACGCGATTATTTTTTGGATCGAAATTGCGTTTATATTAGCCCCATCGGGGCGACAAGCATTAGCGTAAGGCGGCGCCCTACGTAAAATGTTCTCCAAAATACAAGCCCTGTAAGGGCGCAAGCACGATCACGCTTGATGAAACGCCTGACGGCTATCGCCCTTACAGGGCTAATGTTTTTTTGCATTACGTTTCATAGGACGCTGCCCTACGCTAATGCTTATTGTCCCGATGGGGCGAAATTTAACGTAATTTTGAATCAAAAAATATTTATACGAATAGTTATGTATTGTCAAAAAACATGAGTGAATTTTAATGCGAATAGTAAAAAATCTCTACTTAATTTTCGTGAACTGTTACAAAACTTAAACATATTTATATGGATTGTACTTGAAAATTCAGCGATATGAAATTGTAAAATTCTGTTGCCGGTAGTTGAGCGGCGATGGTAAATACAAATTCAAGTACGAACAGATTAAAAAAGGTAAGGTGAAAAATGTTATCGAATTTACGTATTGGATTTAAGTTATTAGTTGGTTTTGGTCTGTTTATAATTTTGCTTATTATTGTCGGCGGCGGCGGACTTTGGTCTCTTTGGCAAATTAACGACCAAACTAATTCCATGTTAAAACAAATTAACGTATTCTCATTAACCAATAAAATGACAACAAACTCTTACGAAGCGCAACTCGCTTCCGCACAACACTCAATTCAAAAGAATCCAATATTACATGAACAAGTTGAAAAATATACAAACGACGTAAAAAACATAAGCGAAGAATCGCAAAAAACAATGAACGATGAAAAAAATATCAACGAATCTAAAGAGATTGCAAAAAACGCCAAAGAATACAACGACGTAGATAAACAATATGCGGATATTTTGATCTCATGTAAAGACTTGCAAAAAAATCGAAACGTTAATTACGTGATTTTACGAGACTCTTTACAAAAACTTACCGAACAAACAAAAAAACAAGCCGAAAATAAATCAAAAAATATAGACGTCGACGGCAAACAACATAAATATTTCGACGAATTAAATTTTGACATACTTCTACTCGCAACCGAAATCTTAAGCCAAACCCAAGAAATACGTCTGGCAACACGAAACTATGAATTGACAACCGATCAGGAAAAACAAAAAAATTTACGCGCAGAAATGGACGGTTTGCTAAACGATATTACAAAAGAAATGATACAGTTAAAAGAAAAATTGACGGCGCCCGACGATATTAAATTAGTTGAAACGGCGATTACGGCGTTAAAAAGTTGGTACGACGTCAACGTCATTTTTTTGAATAAACTTACGGAACTAAACCAAAATCAAATACAACAAGATATAGTCTCTAACAAAATCGCCGCCAATACGGCTAATATAATTAGCAACGTAGAAAAAAATGTTAATGCGACGTCGAAATCGGTAACAGATTTGATTGCGTTTATCAATAAAATTATTGCGATTGTGTGCGTTGCGGCGATATTTTTCGGGATTATAACCGGATTTATTTTGACAAAAAATATTTCAACAGGATTGAGCGCCGCTGTAAACGCAATGAAACAAATATCGCAAACTGGCGATCTCGCAATAGAGATCGAACCGGAATATTTAAGACGGAAAGACGAAGTCGGCGATTTATCTAATGCGTTGCGGGCGATAATTGCGGAGTTTGGCAATGTTGAAAGTTTAGCGCGGGAGCTTGCGGCTGGTAATTGGATACATAAAATGAAAGTCCGTAGCGAGCGCGATGCGATGAATATTAACTTGAACTCAATGTTGGAGCAGGTCAATGTTGCGCTTAATAATACTGCTAGCGCCGTTGATCAAGTTGCGATGGGCGCTTCGCAAGTTGCGGCGGCAAGTGAAAGTTTATCGCAAGGCGCAACTGAATCGGCGGCAAGTATTGAAGAGATTACGGCGTCAATGAGTGAAATCGGAGGACAAACTAACAGCAACGCACAAAACGCAAATGAAGCGAGCAAGTTGGCAAAAGAAGCAAACGATTCCGCAGCTATCGGTCAAGATATGATGAAAAAAATGATCGAGTCAATGCAGACAATAACAAAAAATTCGCAAGACGTTCAAAAAGTTGTCAAGGTTATCGACGATATTTCTTTTCAAACTAACTTGCTGGCGCTCAATGCGGCGGTAGAAGCGGCGAGGGCGGGAGTTCACGGTAAAGGTTTTGCGGTTGTTGCGGAAGAGGTTAGGAATCTTGCGTCAAGAAGCGCAAAAGCCGCCGCAGAAACTACGCAAATGATTGAGAACAACAGTAAACAAATTACAGAAGGCGCCGACATCGCAAGTCAAACTGCAGAAATGCTAGACGGAATTGTACGCCAGTCGCAACAAGTCGCCGTACTACTCGGCGATATTGCTAAAGCAAGTACGGAACAAGCGCAAGGCGTTTCACAAGTCTCGCAAGGTTTGCACCAAATCGACGCCGTTACGCAACAAAACACCGCAAACGCTGAAGAAACAGCAAGCGTATCAAATGAAATGAGCGGACAAGCAAATGAATTACAAAAATTGATAAGTCAATTTAAAATCCGTAAAACAACAACGTCAAATATAAACAAAAATAATAATAACGAAAACGAACCCATCTTTAACCTGACGCATAAAATTGACAATAAAAAAACAGAAATCAAAAAACACGAACCCGCAAAATATTCGCCAAACGCCACAACCGCAAAATCAAACGCAAATAAAAAAACAATTACCTCCGACCCTTCGGAAGCAATTGAAGGCGACGAATGGGGCGGCGGAAAAAATAACGACGACGTACAAATCATACTAGACGATAAATCATACGGAAAATATTAAAGGCGCCTTCTAATAACCAGTTTTTTATTTAACCGCCGAGAACGCAGAGTTCACAGAGAAGAAAATTTTCAAAAAATTATTTTATATACAACGTCAATTATAATATTAAATAACATTTTGATAGCAATTAAAATTTTCCTCTGCGATCTCTGTGTCCTCTGTGGTTAATAAAAATAAATTTGTGGTTTTTAGAAGTTACCTAAAGGTTAAGTGCAAGCAAAAAACGACGCGCCCATTGCCAAAAAAACGTCATATCTTACAATTCCATTTTCTTTTTGTATTATTTTTGTAACCTTTCACGAAATTTTTAGAAGCGTTGAGTTTTATGTGATAGGCAATAGGGAGTAGGGGATAGATTTATTGTTACGAAAATTGTCCCGATACAACTTACACACTCCCCCTAAAAATCTTTTGTTTAAATTTACGAGAACGGTTATCCCGTTAAATTGTTTATGCAACCACCACCGTTTATTAGTATTATTATTCCTGTTTACAATGTTGAGTCGTATTTGCGGGATTGTCTTGATTCTGTTGTTAATCAGACGATGCGGGAGATACAAATTATTTGCGTCAACGACGGCTCGACGGATAATTCGCTTAACATTCTAAATGAATATGCTAAATGCGATTCTAGAATTGAAATTATTGATAAACTTAACGGCGGATTATCTTCTGCGCGTAATGCCGCTTATCCGCATATCAAAGGCAAATATACGCTCTTTGTCGATTCGGATGATTGGATAGAGTACGATTTGTGCGAAAAAACATACCAAAAAGCCGAAACAACAAACGCCGAAATCGTCGTGTTTTATTTCCAAATCCCCTTTGACGCAAAATCAGAAACATTAGCAATGTTAAACGGAATTACGCCGGAAGACAAAATAACAAATAAAGAAAAACAAACAATTATAAATTATCCAACAGCTTGGGGTAAATTATGGAAATCAGATTTTTTATTAGACAATAAATTATTTTTCCCCGAAGGATTATGTTTTGAAGACAACCTCGTACACTGGAAAGGAGTAATCCTCGCAAATAAAATATCCATACTACAAAAACCACTCTACTATTATCGACAACGAAATGATTCAATTACGTCAAAAAATGGTCTTGAACGTTATGATCTATTCAAAATATTTTCAATGTTTTTCGATTTTCTTAAAAGTCATAACGAATATGAAAGTTTTATTAAAATTTTTTTAAGACTAAAGATAGATTTGTTATTTAATACCTATCAAAAAATCGACAAAGAACGGCGACCAAAATTTCTTGATGAAATAAAAAAAACAGTGAGTAAATATGAAATTGATTATATGCGTAGCGAGCGTTATATTGATTATTCTGTTACGTATTTTTATTATAGTATAACTGGCGATTGGCGTATTTTTTTAATGTATTTACGGCGGCGTATTCGCTCGTTTCTCGGTACGTCGAAACGTAATATCATAAATTTTTTCAAAACGCTTATTATTAAAAACAAAAAAAAATCGTAACTGTTCGTGGAAATTTTCGCGATAGATTTTAGGGGTTAGGGAGTAGAGAGTAGTTTTTTGGAAAACTAGATAATAGTTTTTTGTTATAAAAAAATTGTCCCACTTGCCCCTAATGTCCCACTTGTCCCTCAAAAATTGCCAAACATAATTTAATAAACAAATCACAAATTTAATGAATACGATAGTCCCTAAAATTTCAATTATTATTCCTGTTTATAATGTTGAATTGTATTTACGCGATTGTCTTGACTCTGTTGTCAATCAGACGATGCAAGAGATACAAATTATCTGTATCAACGACGGTTCGACGGATGACTCGCTTAAAATTCTTAATGACTATGCCAGCCGTGATTGCCGAATTTTGATTATAGATAAACCTAATGCAGGCGTCTCTTCGGCAAGAAATGTAGGTCTTAAACATACAAAAGGAAAGTACATACTTTTTGTGGATTCGGATGATACTGTTGATATAAAATTATGCGAAAAAGTTTATGCCAAAGCCGAACAATCAAACGCTGATTTTGTCCTATTTTTTTATGATACTCCCAATGGTCACCATAATATTTGTGATAATATAATCTCTCTTGACGATAAAATCACGTTGGAAGAAAAAAAAACATTGTTAAGTTTTGGCACTGTATGTGGAAAATTATGGCGAATGGATTTTATGAGGAAAAACGATCTAAAATTCCACGAACAAGTTCATAATCGCGAAGACACATTGTTTTATTGGGAAGGGTTACTATTAGCAACAAAAATTTCTATTCTTCCTGAGGTACTTTATCACTATTACGTACGGGAAAACTCTTTATCATCATTTCAAGAAAAACAATTTCAAAAAATTCTTGATGATTTAACAAAATATAGATTACTACTCAAAAAGAAAAATCTTTACCAATTATGTAAAACACGCTTTTTAAGATTTGAGATTGATTTGCTATTTAATTTCTATCCGAAAATTGAAAACGAACTAAAGTTAGAATTTCGTGAAAAATTAAAAAAATTTCTTGACGAGGATGAAAAAGATTATTTGCGCCGTGAACGTTACATTGATTATACTGTTACCTATTTTTATTATTGTATAACTAGAGATTGGCGTATTTTTTTGATGTTTATAAGACGGCGTATTCGTTCATTTCTAGGTACATCCAAACGTAATATTATAAAATTTGTCGTCAATTTTATAAAAAAATTTAAGACCGCCAATATCTCAAAAAAATATTGATAGATTATTAAACTATACTGTATTAGATTTATGACAAAGAAAAAACTTATTTTTGATATAGGTACTCTTGGTATTGCAACAGAAATGACTGGTATTTCTCGTTTTACTATTGAAGTTTTGCGGCGATTAATTGAGAGAAACCTTTTTGAGATTACGCTGATTTGTTCTAATAATTGTGAAGAAGAAGCATTGAGAAACTGTTATAATATTTTAGGACAAAATAATATTCCGTTTCAAAGTAGATATGTAGAACATTATATTTTACCGTTATGTTTGCAGTCAAAAAAACGATCAAAATCTTTCTTTGGATACATGGAAGAGTTCGTTTACAAAATCATTCCTCAATCTGATTGGTTGGATAACTTGATTGAAAATGCACGAATCATTAAACGAAAATTTATTTCACCCCATCAAGTAACAACCACTTTTTCAGAAAACCGTCAACGCTCACCATTATTTGAACATTTAATTCGTAATTCTGATGCTTATTTTAGTTCCTATTATGCGATCATTCCAGAAATTGGCGTCAATCCATCCATTAAGAAATTACAAGTGGTTCACGATTTGACGATGTTGATATTTCCCATTATGTTTCCTAAAAACTGGTCTCTTGAAGCAACTGGTTGGCATAATATTACTCCAGATGTATGTGTTTTGACAGATTCGCAGTGTACAAAAATTGATTTATTACATCATTGTCCACACATTGCTGAATATCAAGTAACAGTAATTCCGCTTGGAGCAGATGAACGTTTTGATCATAGTACAGATAGAACAAAGATTAAATCCGTACTAAAAAAATATGGTTTGCCAGATAACATTATTTATATCTTATCAGTGGCAACATTAGAAGTACGGAAAAATTTTGACCATGTTATTTGCTCTTTTGCTACATTCATCGAAAAATATGGCGGTCAATTTCCCAATTTAAAATTGGTTTTGACAGGTAAAAAGGGGTGGATAGACCAAAAAATCTATACTGCTTATAACCGATTGCCACGAAAAATAAAAAAACGAATTATCTTTACCGGATATGTTGACGATGCCGATTTACCATTTTTATACAACGGCGCTGTTTGTTTTTGTTACATGTCTCTTTATGAAGGTTTTGGTTTACCGCCATTAGAAGCGATGCAATGCGGTGTTCCGGTTATTACGTCAAATACTTCGTCATTGCCGGAAGTTGTCGGCGACGCAGGAATTATGC
>JAISLW010000215.1 GCA_031277105.1 Planctomycetaceae bacterium
TACGAACCAACTTTTAAACAGAGCGGTTGCTATTTGTTCTAATGTTGTATTCATGCGGCGATTCAATTCAATCTTTGCGTCAAACGATCCCAATATCTCGCCAATACGACGCTGAATAGGAAGAGGCGGAATGGAAACAATAATATCTGAAAGAATTTTTGTATTCAGCGATGGCATTGTTGCGCCAACAGATATTTTTCTTACATATTCCTTGAATTGATCTTGACAAAAATAATAGTACAAAAACATTGAGTTTACATTTTGATCTATCGGTCGAATTCTTAAACATCGTCCTGAAAAAAGCCAACCTTCTTCTTCCTTCATTACATAGGAAGCACGGTCAACTGATCCTACTCGACTGAAAACAACATCACCTTCAATAAGTGTATATTTATTGAGTCTGGTAACATCCTCATCAGAAACGCATGGTAATTTTTGACGTGATATTTTACGACACCCCAAATGTTCGACTGTTATTATTGGCGTTCCATCTAAAACGTAATCTTTTTGATGTAATTGGCTTCCAAATGGTCCTGTTTGTACATTACAAACATCGCCTAATTTTATTTTTTTCCACTGGTTCGTGTTTATTGTTTTTGTCATTGTTATTTTTTGTGTGCGATTATTTCGTATTTATTATTTATTATATTTTTGAAATTTTCTGATATTGTGTTCCAGTCTATTACGTCGACACGGTATGGCAAATCGCTTTCTTGAAATGCTTCGCGTAATTGACCGGTTTTGTTTATTCCGAGTTTTTACTTGCCGATAAAAACCAGATCCAAATCGGAATAATCTTTTGCCGCCAACTTACAACGCGACCCAAACGCCCACACTTCACAATCTGACGCATACGTTTCAATAATATCCAAAATTATTTTTAGTTCTTTATTTGAAACACAAATCATAACCGTCGCTCCAACCTATCACGAAAATCTTTTGCAAAAGGAATAAACTCCCGCGCAACATTAAATACATTTTCTGCCGTTTGAAGATCGTAAATATGAGAAGTTTCATTTCTTGCACGGTGAAACGTAAACCACGTTTCAACATTGGTAATCAATTTATTTTCCGCCGCTTGTCTGAATAATTCTTTTCGTGTTGTGCCATCAACTGCGTCGGGACTGACGTTTTGCTCGATCCAACGTTTCATAAATTTCCAACACAATTCGTATGTAAATTCAAAATTTTTTATCACGCCTGCCCGCAACGTTTTTCGTAACTCTTCATCAGATTCCTTGTAACGATGATAAACATTCAACGCGCAATCCAACGAATCAATTGCGTTAATTAAACTGCTAATATCCAATGCGTCGTTATTTTTAATAGTCATAATTTTTATTTTGTTTATTATTTTTTTGGGGAAAATTTATTAACCACAGAGAACGAGGAAATTTTTAATTGGAATCGAAACGTTATTTAATAAACATTATTTAATATCACAATTGATTTCTGATCTAAAATTATTTTGTAAAATTTTTTATTCTCTGTGAACTCTGGAGTCTCTGTGGTTAAATACAAAAAATTGCGAATGAACGCAGACGTCTCACCTGCACTTTGACGCAAGGCAAACAAAAAGGCGGTTAAGATATAAACCTCGCTCATTGGCGGTTGAGTACAACCGCATGCAGGCGAGACGCCCGCGATCCATCGATCTGTCCCATTTTGTCCCGCAAATATCCTTCTAATCTGCGTAATCTATGGATCGCTTTTTAAGCGAACCGCAGACCAACGGATCGCAGGCGTCTCGCCTGCAATTTGCCGCAAGGCAAACAAAAAGGCTGTTGAGATCTAAACCTCGCTCATTAGCGGTTGAGTACAACCGCGTGCAGGCGAGACGCCCGCGATCCTGGAATGCAGGCGTTTCGCCTGCGAATCTGAATGAACACAGGCAAAATGCCCGCGATCCTTCTGACGATTTTTTGTAACAAAAAACTGTTCTCAAAATTTCAAAAAAACTACTCCCTAACCAACTACACCCTAAAACCTGGCGCTTAAATTTTCATGAAGAGTTACTCAAGTTTTATTTTTTTCCGTAGAGTTTATTTATTTCTTGTGTTGTTAGATGTCGCCATTCGCCAGGTAACATGTTGCCTAACTTTATTCCGCCGACCGAAATTCTAATCAGAATCTGTACCTTATGTCCAAGTTTGGCAAATAAACGGCGTACTTCGCGGTTCTTACCCTCCGCTAAAGTTAAATCTAATATTGTACTTTGTTTGCGCCGTCCCCTAATTACTACATTCGTCGCTTTGGCAAAACCCTCCGCCAAATAAACTCCCTCACACACCCTTTCCACAACCTCGCCCGTTACCTCGCCCGCAACCTGAACCCTATAAACCTTCGGCACAGCATAACGCGGATGCGTCAAACGCTCCGCCAAAGCGCCATCATTCGTCAACAAAATCAAACCCTCACTGTCCATGTCAAGACGACCAACCAAAAAAAGACGACCATAATTTACCGGCGCTAAATCAATCACACGCGGTCGCCCCCGCAAATCATTGTCCGTACAAACATAACCCTTCGGCTTAAATAACGCAATATAAACCGGCTTGACACGCCCCAAACGCTCGCCATCTACCTTGATCTCACTCTTAAACCTGTCAACCCGCACCCCAAGACTCGCAACAACACCATCAACCTCCACCCGACCCTGCTCTATAAATTCCTCACATTGACGCCTACTCCCAAATCCATACGCCGCCAAAACCTTCTGTAAACGTTGCTCATTGCCAGACTCCGTGTTAAAAATACTCTTGCGAACAACATCGCCCTTGCCCCTACGCCGCCTGACCGAACCTTTCACCCAACGCTTGCCCGCAATAAAACCGTCGCGATTTACGCGTTTTACGCCCTTGACACGCTTAACACTACCTACGCGTTTGACTTGCTTAACGCTTTTAACTTGCTTAACGCGTTTGACTTGCTTATTAGTTCGTCTAGTCATATTTTTAAAATTTTTACTCTTAAATTTTTTTGTAAATGTTCACGAAATTTGTTTAATAACACGATTGGCAGTTTTTGAGGGACAAATGAGACAAGAGCGACAGAAGGGACAATTTTTGTTACAAAAAACATCCACAGAAACGCAGCGAGACGGCTGCGTTCCGTCTATCCGAATTAAAAAAACTAATCACTATCCCCTAACATCTAAAATTTATTGTTAAAAATTTTCGTGAACGGTTACAAATTAATTTTAGGTTAGTTTTGATTTACAATTCGTCTGTTATTTTTGGCGTTGATTCGGCGTTATTATTTTTTTGCTCTCTTTCGTCGCAAACTATACCCATCATCCAACGGTTCACTTCTTGCAATATCTGTTTTGGTAAATCCTTAACCGTTTTTCCCATTTCCGTTTGATATTCGCGCACGGTCAATTTGAAACCTGCCGAATATAATAATTGAAGTTTTTTTGACAAAGAATTTTGAGAAATATTGCCTGATTGATTTGTGCCGATGAAAATTGCGAGTTTTCTTGCTAAATTCCAATTACCCAAGACGTTATACTTTTCCGGCATAACGGCGTCAAAAGCCGCAACTCCTGCGAAATATTTAGGATACATTAACGCTAAACGCATCGCCATCGTGCCGCCGTTACCAACTCCGCCAATAAAAATCCTGTTTGAAGCAATATTACAACTCTTTTGAGCAACAGCAATTGAGTCAAAAACGCTTCGTTCTGATTCTTCCGCTCCGTCTTTGTCAAATAACCAGTCGTAAGAGTTTTTTGTGCGATTAGTTCGTTTGAGAAAAGCGTTTATGCTGTAATCGTCCCAGTCTTCTGTTGTGTTATTTTGCGAATTTGTATTTGAGGGCGTTGTTACAAATTGTCCGCGCGGGGCGACCGCAACATAATTTCTCAAACTGATTTGCGGCATTAGACGCACCAATTGGCGTTCATCGTTGCCAAAATTGTGCAGCCAGACGAAAAGAGGATACGAATATCCGGCTTCATAATGTACAGGCGCAACTAAAATATGTTGTGGAATTGAAGTTACGTCGTCATTATTTTTGGATTCAGTTGAATTTGTTTTTACGCCGAAGTCGAGTTCGATGTTGAGTTTTTGCCCAACAGATTCGGCGTTGTAAAATTCATTAGTGCGTACCGCTATGTTTGTTTCGTTTAGCGCCGGCACGCCAATATCGGTCGATTGTAATATTGTCATTTTTTACAATAAGACGGTAAGCCAAAATTATAAAATAATTAAGACAACTTCCCGCCGTCACGTTTACATTGTTCAGCAACATTCAATATTGGAACTTCTAAAAATCACAAATTTATTTTATTAACCACAGAGATCACAGAGGATATTTTTAATTTGAGTCAAAATGTTATTCAATATTATAATTGATTTTTTGATTTAAAATATTTTTTATACGTAATCCTACTTGAAATTTAGCGATTGAAAAGCGTAAAAGCCTGCCGTCCGATAGTTAGGCGGCGATGGTAAACTCAAATTCAAGCGCTAACAGTTTAAAAAATTTTTCTCTGTGTTACTCGGTGGTTAAATAAAAAATTTGTTTTTAGAAGTTGCCTATTGAATATTGCGTAAAATTACAGGTCAAGTAATATTGCGAACTATATCAAATTTTATACTTTCATGTCAATACGAATTTTTCGCCCAATAACATAATTTGTAATCAAAATATACATAAATTCTAAACGATAAATCACAGTTAAAATATCATATATTATTACAATTAATAATTTTATAGCAACGTCAAAAAAATTTACGCAAATATTATTTTTTTATAATTTTTTTTAACATTTCAGCCATTATACCGCAATCATGCAAATTGCGTATTTTATCACAAAAAAAGAAATTTAAAACTGGTCAAAAATTTATTTGAGGTAACTTCTAAAAAGCACAGATTTATGGGTATCTCTAAAAATTCATTTTTTTGTAAAAAGGTAGGCGGCATTTTGCCGAAATACCGCAATACGCATAAAATAATTATTAAACTTATAACGTGTAAAATAGATATATTTTAGACGTTTTGAAATAATAAAATTTAGTAGCGATCAAAAAACGTATTGCGGGTATTCGGCGAACACCCTCCTACCTGAACAAATGAATTTATAGAGATGCCATGTAGATAAATAATATTGAGGCATATATTTAATCCGTTCTTGAATCATAGGGCGCTCTCTGGTTATTGCAGGTATGACACTCGCATAAATTATAGATATAATAGTTGATTTATCATTAGGTCAATGTTTTTATATTTTTCGACTTCGCTGTCAATATCTGCCCGTCCACCAAGTAACCAAATAAATGACCCCAAAAAAGACGATTCACAATTTTTTGATCGATAAATTACGTTGCCTTTCGCCCCTTTTTAGGCAGTGCGTAACAGCCCGCCGCAACACGGCGGGTACGAATTTACCATCAATAACACGCACTGAAAGAGCAATGGAAAATAAAGTTATTTCTCGTTATAAATAAAGATCATTTGATTAAATTTACAAACAATTAGATCCGTCATTCTATTGTCCTTTCAGGACGCTCGTTATTTGATAATCACGCCCCCGCCGTGTTGCGGCGGGCTGTACGCATTGTTCTTATCAGGGCGAAAAATAATTAAAATTAGCGTTACAAAAAATCAAATTAAAAAACACATTTTAAAGTGTGAATAGTAGGCATTTGCCAAAAAATTTATACATAATCCTAATATATCATGTATAAGTTTTTAAGCGGCTATTGCAGCATCACATGCGATAATAAGACGCATGACAACAAGCTAACAAAACAACTCCTCTTGCAAACAATTCCATAGCAAATATCATCGAAAAGTAAAATATTATATTTGTTAACAATGTGTAGTTTGAGTTAGGAACAACTAATAATAAAAACGAAATCGGTTTTGGGTATATTATAAAATTTGCTACAATAAAAAAAATGAGCAATAAAAAGTGTAATATTATACTAAACATTATGGACAATAAGCAGAATAATAAACGAGATTTTAATCTTTTAATATAGTATTCAACGAAAATGTTTACCAAAATTGTGATAATACTTAGCAATATTGCGATACGTACTTCTATATATGCAAAAGGTAGGAACATTTCGCATCGTAAAAAAACAACCATTGCAGACATATCTTTTTTTCGCATACTTAATTAAAATGTTATCTATGTTCAAGTCCTCTAATTAAATCTGTAACTTGATCAGATGGTATTAAATCTTTCAACTTTTGAAATTCTTGTTGTGCCTTTTCTTCATTAAATCTGCTTTACGATGCGTCCGTTGCTGTCGTATTCAAAACGCTCTGTAAAATCGCCTTCCGGTAAAATGTCGTCGTCCGCAGTTCCTAATATTCCATCTGCGCCAAATCCAAGCGGTAATGTTCTTGAAATTTGATTTCCGAAAGCGTCATATTCAAAACGTGTTTCATGTCCGTTTGGATCGCGGATTAAAATTTGTCTTCCAAAATCATCATATTGATATTCATATTTCGGACTGACAGATTTTCCGCTAACCGGATCAAAAACTGCCGGTAATATTACCGCAATCAATTGACCTTTGACGTTATACTCAAAATATCGCGTCTGACCAAGCTGATTTGTTTCAGAAATTTTTTGTCCGAGATCGTTATAATCCGCTGTAATGAATGTACCATCTGCATAAATCGTTTTGACTACGTTTCCATGATTGTCATAAATGTATTTTATTTCTTGTGCATTACTGTGATCTATCGTTCCATCGGCTAACTGTTTTACATTGGTACGCGAAATTGAGACTCTACCAAGATCATCATAGACTGTTTCGCTTCGGTGTCTGACAACTTCACCGTTAATATTTATTGGATGATCAATCGTTGCAATTTGTCGTCCGAGATTATCATATTCGTATTCAACAATTCGTCCGTCTGTTACAGTTTTAATAAGTTGACCAAGCGAATTATAAGTATTAACGGTTGTTATTGATTCATAATAGTCGAAAGTTCAATCTGATTTTATCTTGATATTTGAAATAGATTTTTCAACTTGACCTTTTGAATTATAAATCGTTTCTGATCTTAATCCGCTTGAGGTATTAACTGCAATCTGACGATCAAGATGAATATACAGAATATCTCTTCGTCGCTTTGGAAAACTCCAATGCGTTCTTGTTGACCTTCGATCTAATTGTAATCCATAAAATGTCATACTTCAAAAAAACTATCATTCTTATTTTTAACATTGATGAGTGATCTTATTTAATTCAGTTATTTGCCTTTTCTCTCATCCCATGCGCCAGGCCATATTCTATATTGTTCAAGACAATAACCATAAATTATTTCCAAAACACTACTGATATATCCGTCTAATTCTGCTTCAACACTATCATCAATATCCCACAACTTCCCAAATAAATCTCCTGTTTCACGACGAGACATCCCTTGATCTTTAGCCGTTCTTGCTGCTTCTACAAGTTTATAATATTTTTCTTCAGGTGTTTTTGAAGAATAAACGATTTCATAAAGGTATGAAAGATCAATTTTTTTCATAATATATTCTTAACTACTATTATGGGTTGGGAGGTGGTACTGCCTCCCATGATTGTAAAGTACTAACAACAAGATTAAGGTAAGCTTGGATTGGCATAACCCGCGAAGGAGCAATAACAGAATGTGTTGTTGAACCTTCAGGTTGAGGTACAATTGTTAAACCATCTGGTAACGGATTTTGAGATGTTCCATGTTGAAAATTTTCACTATAGACAATCCTAAACATTACTCTTTCATTTTTAGCTGTTCCACCCCATGATTGGGGAAGTAGGCTTTTACCTAAAGTTGATGGTGTATTTGGTGAAACTGATAGTCCCTGATCATAGGGTAATACATTGCCATTCATATCTGCTATCACATCAATATGCGTACCTTTAATTCTAGGATGTAGTGTAGGTCCTTCTTGTGCATTTCCTGTACCAACAAGTGGATAACCGTTGTCGTCAACTTTCATTGGACGAAAATAATTTTGAGGAGTAAAAAAACTTTTTGCCAAAACAGAGTTCGCATAAATGGCAAATCCTAAAGTTGCTGTACGATAAAATGCCAAGCCAATCTTTCCCTTAAACAATGCATCGCTTATACTATAAGTTGCTGCACTTGCACCAATACCCATGAGCGATACACCTAATGGAACAAATCGCATTCCGAGAGGACCAAGTGCACCTAATGCCGCTCCAATACCACCACCGAGTAACGCATTTAGTCCCAGTTGTTGCCAAGTCCATTGGGGATCAAATAAGGTTTCTCCAGATGCAAACACTGCTCCAAAAACTCCATTAATAGCGGCGCTTGCAAGTGTAAATTTTGCAAATCCAAGAGATGTCATTCCTGAAACGGTACTACTTACACTCATAAATCCAGAAGCTATTGAACCAACAAATCCGCCTAGAGAGAACATTCCTGATGGATCTATGCCATTTATGGGATTCGCATGAGTATAGAGATATTTATGGAATGATTGTGGATCAAATTGGTTTCCAAAGAATGGGTCTAGTCTGTTGAATCTTCCTGTTGATGGATCGTAATAGCGTTGACGTAAGTATTGTTGGTTGATCTTTGAATCGAACTGTTCGCCGCTGTATAGAAATTCCGTAAGTGCAGTTGATGGGGCGAAGGCTAGAGCATTGCCGAAGGCGTCGTATGAATATAATTCTACTACTGCGCCGATATAATCGGTTAAAACTCTTGTGCTTCCGTGACCGTCAAAGGTGAAGTAGAGTTCCTCTTTTGACCCGTTTTTAACGGTTATTTGGGCGATTTTGTAAAGTCCGATAATGTTCGTTACGAAGTTGTGATTCGCTCTGTTTTAATTTTTGTAACGAATATTCGGACAGACGTTTCATTGTTTTTATCGTTACAAAAATTCTGACGCGTCAATGTTCGTAAATTATCAAACAAAACGCAAACAGAAAAAGTTCACATTTTTTTTCGCAACTCAATATCTCTTGAGTCTCATTACTTGTTATCCGCCATGATAGACTTTTCTAATTGTCAAAGAACAGGTAAAAAATATAGTTAATAAAATCTTATCGATCAATACCCCCTTTTTTTAAACTGTTAGCGCTTTAATTTGCATTTACCGCCGCCTGCGATCCAGCAAACGATTTTTTGTAACAAAAAATAAGGATCGTAGCCGTCTCGTCTGCAATTTGCCGCAAACAAAAAAATCGGTTGAGACCTAAACTCGCACAACGGCGGTTGAGTACAACCGCTTGCAGGCGAGATGCCCGCGATCCTGGGATACAGACGTTCCGCCTGCGAACCTGAAGAAACACCAGGCGAAATGTTTGCGATCCTGAATCGCCTGCGATTCTGAAATGCAGGCGAGACGCCTGCGATCCTTCCGGCATTTTTTATAACAA
>JAISLW010000345.1 GCA_031277105.1 Planctomycetaceae bacterium
TTTTATATACAACGTCAATTATAATATTCAATAACATTTTGATTGCAATTAAAATTTTCCTCTGTGTTCTCTGTGTCCTCTGTGGTTAATAAAAATAAATTTGTGGTTTTTAGAAGTTACCAAGATTATTTTGTAATTCTGAATTACAGGATTCAGGATTCTGAATTTTCAGCAAGGTTTTTTAAATTATGTTTGAGATATTGGATGGGCGGCGGTTGCAAGTTTTTGAGAATGGCGTGGACGATTATTCTATATCGTGCGGCAAGGCTAGTGTTGCGGGTTCGGTTAGTCAGCGTGCTTGTGTTTTTTGCGGTTCGCGTGTTGTTCTTTATCCTGTTGCGGATGCGGTTCATTTGGTTCATGGTCCGATAGGTTGCGCTTCTTATACTTGGGATATTCGCGGTTCGATGTCAAGCGGGCCGGAGTTGCATCGGATAAGTTTTTCAACGGATATTCAAGAGAACGAAGTGATTTATGGCGGTGAAAAGAAATTGTATTCGGTGTTATGTGAATTGATAGAGTTGTACAAGCCTGCGGCGGCGTTTGTTTATTGTACGTGTATTATTGGTTTGATTGGCGACGACGTTGATGCGGTTTGTGCGAAAGTTGAACGCGAGCGAGGAATACCTGTAATCGCCGTTCATTCGGAAGGATTTAAGGGAACGAAAAAAGACGGCTATCGCGCAGCGTGCGAAGCGCTATTTAAACTAATTGGCAAAAATAACAACAACGTTGACATAAAAAATAACAACAATGTTGACATAAAAAATAACGACAATGTTGATATAAAAAATAGTTGTAATGTTAAAGATAAAATTAGCGGCGGGGTTGTGATTGATGATGACGTTTCGAGTATTTCTCCGTTTGCGATAAATATATTGGGCGAGTTTAATCTTGCGGGCGAGACGTGGATTATCAAGGATTATTATCGGCGGATGGGGATAGAAGTTGTGTGTTGTTTTACGGGCGACGGTCGTGTTGTGGAGATTGGGCGGGCGCATTTGGCGAAACTTAATGTGGTTCAGTGTTCGGGTTCGATGACGTATCTTGCTCAACGGATGCGCGAGGCGTATGGGATTCCGTTTATTCGTGTTTCGTATTTTGGGATAGATGATATGGCGCGGGCGCTTTATGATGCGGCTGAATTTTTTCAAGACGCTGAAATAATGCGGCGTACTCAATTGTTAGTGCGGGATGAAGTTTCTAATCTTTTGCCGCAACTTGAAAAGTATCGTTGTGATCTTGCGGGGCGTACTGCTGCGATTTATGTTGGCGGTTCGTTTAAGGCGTTTTCGTTAGTCAAGGCGTTGAGGTATCTTGGGATGGAAACTGTGGTTGTGGGATCGCAAACGGGATCGCCGGAAGATTATGATTATTTGAAAGAGATTACGAATGAGGGAACGATTATTTGCGATGATACTAATCCGCTTGAGTTATCAAAATTCATTTTGGAAAAGGGCGCCGACGTTTTGATCGGCGGCGTTAAGGAACGTCCGGTTGCGTTTAAGTTAGGGATTGGTTTTTGCGATCACAATCACGAACGCAAAATTGCGCTGGCGGGTTTTAGGGGAATGTTAAATTTCGCCAAAGAAATACACGCAACTGTAACAAGCCCAGTGTGGAAATTTTCACCCGCAAGAAAAAAAGCGAAATCGGCAAAAAAAATATAAAATCTATCGCATAAATCTATGCAAGCGATTATGTTTTTTATACATCTCGTACTTGAATTTCAGCGATTTAAAAGCGTCAAAGCCTGCCGTCCGAAAACTAGGCAGGCAAAGGTAAACGAAAACTCAAGTGCGAACAGTTTAATTCCCCCTAATGGACAAAAAATCTTTTGTTTATAGAATCCGCCTTATGTTTTAGGCAACTTCTAAAAATTGTAACCGTTCACAAAATTTTAGAAGCGTAGAATTTTAGGGGGTAGGGTGTAGGGGATAGGGTGTAGATTTATTGTAACAATAAATCTATACCCTACATGTCCCGTTAGGGACAAATATTTATTGTTACGAAAATTGTCCCGCTACTCGCTACACCCTATCCCCTACACCCTATCTCCTAAAATTTGTCGTTTAAATTTCCGTGAACGTTTACAAAATTTTTAATTCTGTATTCCGAATTTTTTTTCCTTTAACTTTTAAATAAAGATGTTGACTCCGAATGATATTCTTGGTTTGGGCGGTTCTATTGCTAGGCGTCTTGATTGTTATGAGTTGCGTGAGGAGCAGCTTGCGATGGCGGAGGCTGTCAATCTTGCATTTATTGAGAAGCGTCATCTTTTAGTTGAGGCGGGGACGGGCGTAGGTAAAAGTTTCGCTTATTTGATACCTGCAATTTTGCAAACAGCGGGAAATCAAAACGCACAAAATATAACAAATCAAACGCCGCAAATTAACGTAACAATAAATCCAATTAACGTAACAATAAATAAGTCGTCTGAAAATATTGCGGTTACGAATAAAGAAATTCCCGATAAAACGTCGTCTAATCGGGAAGTTGACTTTGATATTCCTTTTGATCGTGACGTTCCTTTTGAGTATGAGTATCCAGACGTTTACGGGGGCGTTGAATATGGGGATGTTGATGATGGCGACGTTGATGATGTAGGCGAATTGTCGGGCGATAATAATTCGGCTAATAAGATTTTGCGGGTTGTTATATCGACGCATACGATTAGTTTGCAGGAGCAGATAATGGAAAAGGATGTTCCGTTTCTTCGTTCAGTTTTACCTTTTGAGTTTACGGCGGTGTTGGTCAAGGGGCGTAGTAATTATGTTTGTTTGCGTCGTTTTCGGTTAGCGTCGCAGCGGGCGGGGACGCTTTTTGGCGATTTCCAGCAACGTCAATTTGAACGGATACGCGAATGGTTATCGAAGACTGACGACGGTTCAAAATCAAGTTTGACGCCGGAACCGAACTGGGAAATTTGGGCGGAAATATGTTGCGAAACTGGAAATTGTTTGGGCAAAAAATGTAAATCCTACGACGACTGTTTTTATAATAAAGTGCGAAGGCGGATTATGAATGCTCAGATATTGATTGTAAATCATGCGTTATTTTTTAGCGATCTTGCGTTGCGGATGCATAGCGGCGGGATATTGCCGGAGTATAACATGTTAATTTTTGACGAGGCGCATACGGTCGCTCAAGTCGCGTCGGATCATATTGGAATTTCAGTAACGCAGTATCAAGTCGAGTATAACTTACATCGTCTTTACAATGAGCGTTTACAAAAGGGATTGCTTGTTGTCGAAGGTTCAAACGGAGGAGGCGGTAAAACGGACGGTAAAACGGACGGCAAAATGGACGGCAACTCGGACGGCGGCGCAAACGGCAACATGATAAATGCCGATGATGAAAGAGGCGGTAAAAAGAAAAATCGTCAATACGGCGCTGTGGCGAGTAATTGTAAAGTGGAGTTTAGCGAATTGCGAAAAACTGTTACGGATTGTTTGGCCAGGTCGGAAATTTTTTTTGACGAACTTGCGGATTGGGTAAACGAGCGACCAGGCGGCAATGGCAGAGTACGAGAAAAAAATATCGTTAAAAATTTATTGTCCGAAGGATTGAGTAAACTTATGACAGGACTAAGACGCATAATCGAAAAATTAATCGACCCTGGCGAGCGACAAGAATTTCGATCAATAAAAGATAAAATTGAATCTATACGCAATGAAATCGATACATGGATAAATCAATCTTTGGAAGAAGAATCGGTATATTGGATAGAAGTAAAAACAGGAAAATCAAAAATAGCAATAAACGCCGTACCAATTGATGTCGGACCCATTTTACGAAAACACCTATTTGAAAAAATACCAAGCATAATAATGACCAGTGCAACTCTAACAACCGGATAAAAATTAAAATAACCGTTCACGAAAATTTAAGCAAAAGATTTTAGGGAGTAGTGTGTAGAGGGTAGGGAGTAGGGTGTAGGGGGTAGGGAGTAGGGAGTAGGGAGTAGTTTTTTAGAAATTTAGAGAACAGTTTTTTGTTAAAAAAAATTATCAGCAGGATCGCAAACATTTCGCCTGGTGTTTCTTCAGATTCGCAGGCGAAACGCCTGCATCACCGGATCGCGGGCGTCTCGCCTGCAGGCGGTTGTACTCAACCGATAATGAGCGATTTTATATTAGGTTAGTTTTTCAGTAACTTGCCTTCGCCGCCGGATCGCGGGCGTCTCGCCTACAGGCGGTTGTACTCAACCGCTAATGAGCGAGGTTTAATATCTGGGCGTCTCTAAAAATTCATTTCTGTCCCATTAGGGACAACATGTTGGTAGAAAAGCAAGGTCAAAAATATATTTGTCCCGATAGGGACAACATGTAAATACAACCTTAACCTTTATTGCGTCCTTAACGGGACGCTAAAAATTTGTATCATTTTTTCTACCAACATATTGTCCCTAACGGGACAAATATTTATTGTTACAAAATATGCCGGAATGCAGGCGAGACGCCCGCGATCCGTTGGTCTCGCTTGTATTTCAGGATCGCAGGCGTTTCAGGATCGCAAACATTTCGCCTGGTGTTTCTTCAGATTCGCAGGCGAAACGCCTGCATCACCGGATCGCGGGCGTCTCGCCTGCAGGCGGTTGTACTCAACCGCAAATGAACGAGGTTTAATATCTCAACCGCTTTATTGGTTGCCTATCGGCAACATGCAGGCGGGACGCCCGCGATCCGTTGGTCTCGCTTGTATTTCAGGATCGCAGGCGTTTCAGGATCGTAAACATTTCGCCTGGTGTTTCTTCAGATTCGCAGGCGGAACGCCTGCATCACCGGATCGCGGGCGTCTCGCCTGCAGGCGGTTGTACTCAACCGCAAATGAACGAGGTTTAATATCTCAACCGCCTTTTTGTTTGCCTATCGGCAAATTGCAGCCGAGACTGCTTGTTCTGTGTTGTCATACGTTGCTACTGAGGTTGTTAAGTTAAGAAAAATTAGGTTAAAATTAGGTTTGGTAAAATTAAATCAATAATGAATTTTTAGAGATACCCATTTATTGTAACAATAAATCTATACCCTATCCTCTAAATCTCTACGTTTCTAAAATCTCGTGAACGGTTATGATCTTTTTTTGATCAGATTACAACGTTACGGTTCAGGAACGACTCCGCCGTCCATACGATTTACCCAACGATGCACTGTAATTTGATTGACATTATTTGATAAAAATCTAACGGACGCATCCACAAATTGAGCATGAAGACCGCCAGGATGATAACTACGAAAACCTGGCACAGCCTCAAAATATAATTCCCGATTAAACGGTTTATTTTCAATATTATGGTTAAAAGTGTTAGCGCTTGAACACCACGCATTTTGATAATGTTTAGCGCTTTCTGAAACCATCATTGTATTTGATGTTCCGTCAGGTACTTCTGATACTGGATTTGGCGTTTGGCTATCAATATTAAACAACATGCCATTTTTTGCAGGTTGTAGAATAACCGTAGTATTTATTCCATTATAAGATGAATGTTGCAAACCGCCGTAATGAGTTCTCGCACACGAAAAATATGTTCCGTCTATTGACGCCGGAGGATCGCCGCTCGTTGGACTAGGAACAGTATTAGCTTGAACCGTCAACGTTGTTGTCATATATTTATTTTTATTCGAAAAAGGATACACGTATGCAGTATTTGCGGCGCTTGGACAAAGGTAAACCGGAATAACTGTTTGAACGGCTTCTTTATTATGCGTGTGATCGATCCAAAGTTCTTGATCGTATTTTGCATAAACGTTTTCTTGTTCAATAAACGGCAAAAGATACAAGCCCCAACCAATCATAGGACGAATTTTTTCACCGGCAGCCGGCGGCGTATCTGGATTAGTAGAATTTGGGTCTTTCCATTTCTTTGCCGGATTATCAATTCTATACGAGTTACGAGCGCCGTAACCGCCTGGCGTATATGAACCGTTGCAACCTAAATAAGTAATATGCGCCAATGCGATTTGTTTTAGGTTTGATTTACATTTTGTCTGTCTTGCGGCTTCTCTTACCATTTGTACGGCGGGTAAGAGTAATCCTATCAAAACTCCGATTATCGCTATTACGACTAATAGTTCTACCAACGTAAAACCAAATAGCCGAACTATCGGAATATTGGAGAAATTGATTGCAAAACAGTCTGGGCTGTTTTGATCGTTTTCTGTTTCAACATTTTCGTTACAAAAATGTTGTTTAGTACAATTCGTTTTGTACTCTTTTTCGTAAACGTCAGCGTTTTGGTTTTGGTTTACGTTTTGGTTTTGGTTTTCGTTTGTTGCGATGTTTTTTTCGGCGATAGATTTTTTACTAATTGACATTAAATTGTCCTTACCTTTCCGTCAAAAAATCTTATTGTCGCGAAAAAATTTATCCGCAATCGGACAACAATTTGATTGTAATTGCGCGTACCTTCATCGTAAATTGTAACGTAATATTTCCGTCAACTTGCCGCCGATTTAGCCGCGCCTGCGCAAACTTTCAGCGGGACGGTTACGGCGACTTTACGTACAACGAAACCGGTATGCGCAAAAAACTATTATTGTTTTTTTGCGTATAGATTATGATTCTGGAATAAGAGATTTTGACAACTTAAATTAATGTTTCTTTTGTCCGTCGCTCAAGAAACAATAAATAATATTGGTAGGTCTTCTGGCTCTCGGTTATACTACTCGTACTTACAATTTAGCGATGTAAAAACGTCAAACCTGCCGCCCGAAAGCTAGGCAGGAGGCGCTAAACGCAACCTTTAAGTACGAACAGTTTAAAAATATCGACCTTCTCGTCCTTTTGGACAATGGTTATTTAGAAAATGATATTTTACTGATATTATACAAATCGTAAAATTCAATTACGATTATATATCAACCGATTACAGCGGCGAGGACCGCTCCGGATTTTGGTCAAAAACCATCACCGGATTCCCTGTTTTTGTCATCCCAACACGATTCGGGAAACAACACCAACATCAATGAGGCGGGGAATTGTATCAGACTTTGACAACACGTCAAGACGGGAAGATTCAACCAAATAAAATTCAATAAAACTACAAGGGAACTTTTAAAAACCACAGATTTATTTTTATTAACCACAGAGGACACAGAGAACACAGAGAGAATCTTTGAATTATGATTTTGTGGGACAAGAAGGACAGGAGGGACAATTTTTGTAACAAAAAATCGTCAGAATAATCGCATTCCGAATTCCGCATTAAAAAACTACACCCTACACCCTACACCCTATCGCCTATATCATTCCCATTTTATTTTTAATTTTAGCGCTTCGTGTAAACGTTGTATGTAATTTTTGCGTGAAATTTCGATAGCGCCGAAACGTTGCGTATTTGGCGTAATTTCTTGAATGTCAATTAACATGAAACCTAATTTTTTGAGTTTCTTTATTAACGCAACTAGCGCAACTTTTGACGCATTCGGTTCGACGTAAAACATTGATTCTGCAGCGAATAATCCCCCTATCGCAACTCCGTAAACGCCTCCCGCTAAACGCCCCCCACACCACGCCTCAACACTATGAGCATAACCCGCCTTGTGCAAATTGATATAAGCCTCAATCATCTGCGGCGTAATCCAAGTTGCATTTTGGCGCTCTTGCGCAGAACTACAACCCCTTATCACCCCGCTGAAATCTGCATCCGTCCTAATTTGAAAACGCCCCGAATTACATAAACGCTCAAGACGACGCGATACATGAAATTTGTCATACTCAAATATCGCACGCGGATCAGGTGAAAACCACGCAAGAAGCATATCTTTGTCATCGCCGCCAAACTCATACGGATTAGGTATCGGCCAAGGAAATATGCCATGAGTATAAGCGTCAATAAGCCAATCCTCATATAACATACCGCCAACCCCAATTAAACCCGTCTCAACATCAGGCTCATAACACGAAAAATAACGAGAAGGTAAATAAGGCGAAAAAATTTCCATCACAATATATACTGCTCGTACTTGAAATTCAACGATTTAAAAGCGTCAAAGCCTGCCGTCCGATAGCTAGGCAGGCGACGATAAACGCAAACTCAAGTGAGAACAGTTTAAAACCTAATTTCTGTTACAAAAAATAAACTTAACCATTCACGAAATATTTTTTAGGGGATAATTTTGGATCGTCTCTAAAATTCATTATTGATTTAATTTTAATTTTAATTTTAATTTTAACAAACCTTATTTGTAACCGTTCACGGAAATTTTGTTTATTAAATTACGTTTTGGCAATTTTGGAGGGACAAGTGGGACAATTCTTTTTAACAAAAATCGAGAAGGAACGCAGGCGTTTCGCCTGCGATCCTGAATGAACACAGGCGAGACGCCTGCGATCCTGAATGAACACAGGCGAGACGCCTGCGATCTTGAAATGCATGTTAGACCGACGGATCGCGGGCGTCTCGCCTGCACTTTGCCGATAGGCAAACAAAAAGGCGGTTGAGATTTTAAGCTCGCTCATTAGCGGTTGAGTACAACCGCATGCAGGCGAGACGCCCGCGATCCTGGGATGCAGGCGTTTCGCCCGCGAATCTGAAGAAACACAGGCGTTTCGCCTGCGATCCGGTATTTTTTGTAACAATAAATATTTGTCCGATCTGTCCCGTTAGGGACAACATGTTGGTAGAAAAAGATGATACAAATTTTTAGCGTCCCGTTAAGGACGCAATAAAGGTTAAGGTTGTATTGACATGTTGTCCCTAGCGGGACAAATATATTTTTGACCTTGCTTTTCTACCAACATGTTGTCCCTACGGGACAGAAATGAATTTTTAGGGACGATCAGATATTAAACCTCGCTCACCAGCGGTTGAGTACAACCGCGTGCAGGCGAGACGCCCGCGATCCTGGGATGCAGGCGTTTCGCCTGCGAATCTGACGGAACCCAGGCGAAATGCCTTCGATCCTGAAAAGCAGGCTAGACCAACGCATAGCGGGGGTCTCGCCTGCACTTTGCCGAAAGGCAAACAAAAAGGCTGTTGAGATTTTAAGCTCGCTCATTAGCGGTTGAGTACAACCGCGTGCAGGCGAGACGCCCGCGATCCTGGGATGCAGGCGTTTCGCCCGCGAATCTGAAGGAACCCAGACGAAATGCCTGCGATCCTGAAAAGCAGTCGAGACGCCCGCGATCCTTCTGACAATTTTTTTTAACAAAAAAACTGTTATCTAGTTTTCTAAAAAAACTACTCCCTACCCCCTATCCACTACCCCCTATCCTCTATCCCCTACACCCTAACCTCTACACCCTAACCCCTAAAACCTAACGGTTAAATTTTCGTGAACGGTTACAAATTTTTTAAAAATTTTTTGCCGGATATTTGCGGAACGTAAGACAATAATGAAATTTTGAAGGCGTTATAATCGACGTTATTTATTGCAATTTAATCGTTTAACATTTTTTCTTATCGCCAAAATATGAGCCGTAAAAATTTTAAAAAACTCGTCTTGACCAATTTTCAAAAATTTGGTACACTCCCAAAACTAACTGGGAATTGTATTCGACTGCCAATTAACACACATTCATATAATCAAAATAATCAAATTTGGAAACTCTAAAAATTCATTTGCGAAGTCCCCAAACATTAACCCAAAATGTCAAAATTAACTCAACGTGTCCCCAATATATCAAGACGATCTCACAGAAATCAAAGAAAAAATTCGCGACGCAATTGATATAGTTTCACTAGTTGAGCAATACGTGCCACTTCGCCGTTCAGGTAGAAACTATGTCGGACGTTGTCCTTGGCACGATGATTCCAAACCCAGCCTACAAGTCAACCCCGAACGCCAAACATTTAAATGCTGGGTTTGCAATATCGGCGGCGATATTTTTTCATTCGTAATGAAAATAGAGAACGTTGGTTTTAGAGACGCTCTTGAAATTCTTGCGGATAAATCAGGTATCGCCCTGCCCAAAAAACGACGGCAGATTTTCATCCAATCGCCCATTTCGACAAATTACGACGACCCTGAAAATATTCAACCACAAACAACCGAACTCGTTGAAATAAACCGCAAAAGACTTTACGCCGCCACTGACTGGATAGCAAAAATTTATCATCACGAATTACTAAATAATAAAGAATCCGAAATCGCCCGACAATACCTCGCCGATCGCGGAATTGACGCGGCAAGTATAAAGAAATTTAGAATCGGTTATGCGCCTTTTGAGTCTACTTGGCTAATAAATAAAGTTAAAGCAATCCCCGAAAAATTACAAATACTCGAACTCGCCGGCAACCTAATTAACCAAAATAAACCGCAATCCACAAACGCTCACCCAAACTCACACGCCGAAAATTTACGTTACCCGCCGCGTTATTATGATCGTTTTCACGGACGGTTGATTTTTCCGATTTGCGATACGCAAGGTCGAACAATAGCATTCGGCGGACGCATTATTCCAAACGGTCAACTCGATAGTCCCGCCAAATATATCAATTCGCCCGAAACGCCGTTGTTTTCAAAACATCATACTTTGTACGGACTTGACGCCGCCCGCCAGAAGATAAAAGAAACGCGCCGCGTAATAATCATGGAAGGTTACACGGATTGCATTATTGCCCATCAATTTGGTTTTAGCGATTCGGTTGCGGTTTTGGGTACGGCGTTAGGCAATGAGCATGTTAGGATTTTGCGGCGTTTTGCGGACAAAATGATACTCGTACTCGACGGCGACGAAGCAGGACGAAAACGAGCAGAACAAGTAATGGGATTTTTTGTTGCGCAAGGAGTCGATTTATCAATTTTGACGTTGCCGGATGGAAAAGACCCGTGTGATTTTTTGCTTACAAACGGCGCCGAAGCGTTTGAATTGATGTTAAGTTCGGAAGCGGTAGATGTGTTAGAACATGCGTTTCGTAGTTTTACCAACGGCGTCGATTTGCAAAGAGACATAAACGGCGCGACAAAAGCGCTCGACGCAATCATAGAACTAATCGCACAAACGCCGACAAATAATGCGGCGCCAGATAACCCAATTAGAATCCGTCTCGAAAAAACTATTCAAAATCTTTCGCATCGCTTTAGAATATCGGAAACGTCGATTTGGAATAGATTGCAAGAAAAAAGAAAAAAAATAAATAAACGAATTTACAACGCATCCGAAAATCAAAACAACAACCAAAATAATACCGAAAACGACAACAATAATAACGACAACGGCGCCGACGGCTTGTGGGCGACGGCTGATTTTATGCCGGATTCGCTTGAGCGGGAGATGTTGGAGTTGTGGCTTGTGGACGGGACGACGTTTTATGAGTTTTGGGATTTAGTTCCGGTTGAACGTTGCAGGTCGCCGGTTACGATTGCAATTTACAATAAATGCAATGAATTGATCGAGCGTGAAAAATTAGTAACGTTTGCGAATTTAGTTGTGATGTTTGACGATCCGCGAATGAAAAATTATCTTGTAGATACGGCAGATTCGGGAGAACGTAAATTATTTTCAGGGCAAAATTCACAACTGACTATTTCAAATAAAAATTCACAACATGAATCGCAAAACGACAACGAAGACGACTTCGCATCTGATTTCGACGATGAAATTGCGGAAGATAATTTGGCGGAAAAACAACTTGACGCCGATATGCGACTGCGGTTAATTCAAGAAATAATGGAAGGTTTTGACAGAAGAGACACAGAAAGAAATAATATAAACGACGTAAATCAATTACGCGATAACTCAAAAACAGAAGAAGAAAAAAAACAAATGCTACTACAAATGCAAGAATCATTGAGACGATTACAAGAAGAAAAAAAAGAAAGATTTGAAACCGGAAACTAGAATGTAGAGATTAAGGTGTAGGGTGTAGTTTTTTAAATTCGGAATGCGGGGAATATATTTTTTGTAACAAAAATTGTCCCGCTTGTCCCGCTTGTACCTTTTGTCTCTCATGTTTCCGAAATTTTTTTTTCAAAATTTCCGTGTGTGAATTTGCTAAACTTGTTTTTGAGACTGATAAATTTAACGAAATTCAAAAGCGTTGAAGCCGGTAAGGACGGCGACTTTACGTTTTTGTTGCGGCGATAGCTAATGGTTTGTTATTGTCGTTTTATTTTCAATGTTATGCCGTCCATGTTATACCAAGTTTAAAAAGGAGAAGTTAAACAATGGAATGTAATGTTAATCGCGATGCGGCGTGCAATAAAGCAACGGGCAACAAAATGGACAGGTCGGATTACGACGAAGTTGTGAATCATATTCACGAGGACGATTTGACGGAAGTATTTCGGGCGGTGGATGCGCTTGACGGTTTAGGGACGGATCGCGACCGTCGCAACGAAGACGATGAAGATGATTTTTTTGCGCGTATTGCGACGGGCAAATTAGATTTGGATATAGTTGGATTGGAAACGGACGCCGACGACGATGATTATGAAGACGACAATATTACGGCGGATAATATCGAATTGACAACAACGCCTAACACAAAAACGCCAAACGCAATTTTCGTAACGAAATTGTCCGATGAAAATACTAACAACGAAATAGACGACGATGATTTCGATCTCAATTCTGAAAATAATGAACCTAATGAAACATCTTTAAACAATTTACCCCCCGAACAAGAACGATGGAGTAGCGATCCGATTCGGCTTTATCTTTCGCAGATGGCTAATATTCCGCTTCTGACGAAGGAGCAGGAAGTGGAGTTGTCGAAGCGGATAGAGAATGGTCGTCGTGCGTTTCGGCGTATGGTTTTGGGGTCGCCGCTGGGGTTGCAATCTGCTTTTGAGGCGTTGACGAAGGTGTATCATGGCGAGTTGGCGTTTGAACGTACAATTAAAATGTCGTTGACGGAACGGCTCTCAAAAGAACAGATACAACGCAGGATGCCGCATAATTTACGGACGCTTGCGCCGGTGCTGGAACGTATGACTTCGGAGTTTGGCGTAATGGTTTGCAAGTCGGCTTCGGCGGCGGATAAGTCTGATAATCGCGAGCGTTTTATACGGCATCGACATCATGCGTTGGCGTTGGTTGAAGAGTTAAGTTTGCGGACGCGGCGAGTTCATGCGATTATGAAACAACTTGAATCGACTTCGGAACGGATGGACGAAATCAAACGTATGTTGAATGATACGTCGTTAAATTTACCTGCCGAACGCGAAAAAATGCTCAAAAAAGAATTACGTAAATTGATAGTAACAACGCAAGAAAGTCCGCGAAGTTTGCGTAAACGTTGCGAACTAATGCGACATTATTTGGGCGAGTACGAGCGGGCAAAGAGTGAATTTTCGCGTAGTAATTTGCGACTGGTGATTTCGGTTGCGAAAAAATATCGTAATCGCGGTATAAATTTTCTTGACTTGATACAAGAAGGCAACACGGGCTTAATGCGAGCGGTAGATAAATTTGAATACCGGCGCGGGTTCAAGTTTTCAACTTATGCGACGTGGTGGATAAGACAGGCGATTTCGCGTTCAATTGCCGAACAGGCGCGGACGATAAGAATACCAGTAAACATGATAGACGCTTTGACGCGAATAAGAATAACAACGCGTTCTTTGTATCAAGCATCCGGTCACGAACCTTGTCCGCAAGATGTAGCGGATGCGTTGGGAATGACGGTCGATGATATTTATAAAATAACGCAAATGGGAACGAAACCGATTAGTTTAGAGCATCCTATTGGCGAAAGCGAGGATAGTTGTTTTGGAGAATTTGTTGCGGACAATAGTTTTGACAAACCCGAACATACAGCCTCGAATGAATTATTAAAACGTGAAATCGGAAAAATATTGAAAACTTTGACTCCAAGAGAACGGGAAATTATCAAGTTACGATTCGGATTGGAAAACGGGTATTCTTATACGTTGGAAGAAGTCGGAAAAATATTCAAAGTAACGCGCGAAAGAGTACGGCAAATTGAAGCGAAAGCAGTAGAAAAATTACAACAACCGTCAAGATGCCGCTCGCTAGCAGGTTTCCTACCCGCAAATATTGAAACAAAAAACATAACACAAACAACAACCGCAACATCAACCACAACCGCAACCGCAACATTACGGTTCTAAAAAAACGTAACAGTTCGCGAAAATCAGTTTAGCAAAATACCTATTGACAACTTTTTTTGAGGGACAAGTGGGACAGGAGGGACAAGTGAGACAGGAGGGACAAGTGAGACAATTTTTTTTGTAACAAAAAGATTGAGAAGGATCGCGGGCGTCCCGCCTGCACTTTGCCGATAGGCAAACAAAAAGGCTGTTGCGATCAAAACCTCGCTCATTAGCGGTTGAGTACAACCGCTTGCAGGCGAGACACCCGCGATCCTGGGATGCAGGCGTTTCGCCTGCGAATCTGAAGAAACACCAGGCGAAATGTTTGCGATCCTGAAGCGCCTGCGATCCTGAAATGCAGGCGTGACCATCGGATCGCGGGCGTCCCGCCTGCACTTTGCCGATAGGCAAACAAAAAGGCGCTTGAGAGCAAAACCTCGCTCATTAGCGGTTGAGTACAACCGCATGCAGGCGAGACGCCCGCGATCCTGAAATGCAGGCGAGACCATCGGATCGCGGGCGTCCCGCCTGCACTTTGCCGCAAGGCAAACAAAAAAGCGCTTGCGATCAAAACCTCGCTCATTAGCGGTTGAGTACAACCGCATGCAGGCGAGACGCCC
>JAISLW010000374.1 GCA_031277105.1 Planctomycetaceae bacterium
ATTTTGCCGCATCAATACAGAACGATGAAAGGTCAAAAACAAGGCGCCGATGGAACGCCAGGAATTTATGCGCAAAAAAAGACGGAACTGGTTTTGTATGACTTGCAAAACGACGTGGGTGAGACGGAGGATGTTAGCGGTAAATATCCAGAAATAACAAAACGATTAAAAAACGCCGCCAACGACTTCATAAAAGAACTCGGCGAACACAACCAAAAAGGTAACGCCACCCGACCAGCCGGAAAACATAATGAAAATACAAAATAAAATCATAATATTCAGCAGACATAATTATTAAACCGTTCACACTTGAATTTACGTTTAACGTTGACTCTTTGTAACCGAAACGCCTGCGATCCTGAAAAGCAGGCGAGACCAACGGATCGCGGGCGAGGCGTCTGGGATCCTTCCAATTTGTCCGATCTGTCCCGTTAGGGACAACATGTTGGTAGAAAAGATGATACAAAATTTTAGCGTCCCGTTAAGGACGCAATAAAGGTTAAGGTTCTATTTACATGTTGTCCCTAGCGGGACAAATATATTTTTGACCTTGCTTTTCTACCAACATGTTGTCCCTAATGGGACATAAATGAATTTTTAGAGACGCCCAGATGTTAAACCTCGCTCAAAGGCGGTTGAGTACAACCGCTTGCAGGCGAGACGCCCGCGATCCTGAAATGCAGGCGAGACGCCCGCAATCTTGAAATGCAGGCGAAATGCCTGCGATCCGGCTGACGATTTTTTGTAACAAAAAATCGTTCTCTAAATTTCTCAAAAACTATTCCCTATTCCCTACACACTACTCATTATCCTCTAATCCATACATATTGTTTAATATTTCGTTTTCTATTTGATTTTGTTCGGTTTCGTATGGCAGACCGTATTCTTCGTTGAGCCATCGTTTGGCGTCGATTTGTTTGCAACGAGTCGAACAAAACGGCATTGCAACTCCAGACGAGTTAATATCAAACGACCTGTTACAAACAGGACATTTCAAGTTTACGCATGTTTGAGATTCAGTTTTCATTTTGGATACCTGTTTGATTTTATTAAAAATGAGTGTATGATTGTGTAGTTTATTTTTTGATTATTTCATATTTTTGCGAGTAATTCGGCGACAATAAAACCGCTATCTGAAATAGACCGCTTTGAGGAATCGTTAGACGGATTAGTTATTTATACTGATCGTACTTTTAAATCAATGAATTTCAAGTACGAGCGGCATATAATTCAATTTATTTTTAATTTATATTAATAAAGAAAGGAGAACCGCGTGACTATTCAACTAAAATGTCCAAACGGACACAATTTAACGGCAAAAGAATCAAACGCCGGAAAAACAGGAAAATGCCCAATATGCCACGCCGCCGTAAGAATACCGCCAAAACCAATCACCGAAAGCGCCATCATGAGCATACTAAGCGATATTGATACGCAACAAAAAAGCAAAACAATTAACCTAAAAAGCAAAGATACGCCAAGCTCGTCCGTCTCAATGCCACACTTCAAAAAATGCCCAAATTGCGAAAGAGAAATCGATATGGGATACCACCTCTGCCCTTTTTGCCACACGTATATAACAGGATTAAATGAATTTTAAACTGCCCTACGTAAAATTACATTGACAGCCGCCCGACTAACTTGCGGACGACAGACTTGAACGCTTTTAAATCGCAAATTTCAAATACAAACACATAAGGTGATCTCTAAAACTTGTCGCCTAAATTTTCGTGAACAGTTACCAATAATTGAAATTTAAATTAAACAACTTAACCTCCAAACAACTATCATGAACAAAAAATCAAAATTATTTTTGTCGTCTCATAAAAATATTAGACATATTCGACGTAACGGATCAATTCATATTATTGTGCCGTGCGTTATTATTGTTTTTCTGATAATTCTTTCGTCGATAATTTTTTTCAAACCTTCTACGCCAACAATTAATCGCCACACAACAACCGTCAAAATTACGCCGCCGTCAACGCCAATTAACCCGCAAACAAATTTAACGCCGCAACAAGAAAATAATAACAACAATATAAACAAAAACACAAAATCAGAAACTGAATCAAAAACAGAATCAGAGTCTGAAACTGAATCTAAATCTAAAGTGGACGATTTGACGGAGGAAGAACTTCGTATAATTTATGAGAATCAATTGCGGGAAGAAGCGGAAAAATTGCGAAAATTAGTAGAAGAAGAGGAACGTTTTATTCCGTTGGTCGCAAATGCGGATAAGTTGATACAACTTCATCCGAAAGATAGAATTTGGATAGATAAGGACGCGGGAGCAGTGATTATTACAGGACGCGTCGTGTTGCGCGAGGGAATGCTTGAACTTTTTGCTTGCAAAACTAATTCAAAGGAACATGAATCTATTGTTTCTATTCGTGTTATGCCGGAGTTAATTCATGCGGGGTTGTTGGCAATAGGCGCTGAAAGCGGAAAACCGATGCAAATGAAACCAAAATTTACACCGCCAAGCGGAGACGAAATTGAAATAAAACTTAAATGGAAAGATAAAAACGGAGAAATAAAAGAAGCGCCGGCGCAAGATTGGATTTGGGATAACGCAAATAGCAAAGAAGACGACAAAAAAATTATGAAAACGCAATGGGTTTTCACTGGAAGCGTGCAATATAAAGATGAAAACGGAAACGATCATTATGTTGCGAATGAAACGGGCGAGTTATTTGGATTATCGAATTTTGTAGGTTCAATTTTAGACGTGCCAATGCAAAGCAGCGCCGACAACGATAAATTATTATTCTCATGCTTCACCGAAAAAATCCCACCACTAGGAACGCTAATAACAATAATATTAACAGCAACAAAAAATAAAAAATAATCTTTATAATACACATAACCAATTGACAACATTCTAAAAAATTACGATTTTTTTTGCAGACTGGTCTTGTGCTATTTTGCAGAATGGTTTATACTACCGCCATCGTGTTATAAAAATTGAGATCAAAAGAGATCAAATTTTGTTGTCCACAGATTATGCAGATTAGAAAAATTTTTTAAATAAACTTTTTAATCTGTAATCTGTGGATCGAATTTTTTTGTTCTTGAATTTTTGTAACGAAAAATGCGTTTGGTTTAATTGCGGCGAATTTAATTTTTAATTTATGCAAAAAAGTTTTTTGCGGATTAGAATTTGTTGCGATTAAATTTGTTGTTTATTGCGTGTTAATTTTCTGATTGTCAATGGAAAATTTTTGTAGCGCAATAAATTTTACAAAAACTTACTTAACCTTTTAATTGAACAGGCGTAGAACGATGAAAGTGACAAATTTGACGACAAAGTTGTTTATTGCCGAAGTCGATATGAATATTGACTTTACAACTAATGTTAAGATAGGCAAACAGGGGGGGGGGGGGCGAATATGTAAACTCGGAAATTTCAACAAAAATCCGAATTTT
>JAISLW010000379.1 GCA_031277105.1 Planctomycetaceae bacterium
AGGGCGAATATTTTTTGCAACTATACATCAAAAACAAAATAATCACTCATGTTACGCATCATACGCAGAAACAAGGCTAAATATAGTAACTATATTCGGTCTGAATTTGACCGCCTGCGTAACGTGAGTACTAATTAAACGGATTAAAGGATTATTTTAAATTTGCAATCAAAATCTTTAATTCCGCATTCCAAATTCCGCATTCGGCATTTCCTCCATTATAATTCCAAAACTTCCGATACTTCATACCTGCTTGCAATAGCCGGCGGTATTTTTGATCCTACAATTTCGCGATACGTGTCTAAAACTAAATCATGCGTGTTGTTCTCTTTTGAAATATGTCCCAAACACGCCCATCGTAATTTTTTGCCTGCTGTTTTTATCAAATTCGCCGTTTCCCAATTCGATAAATGTCCGCCTTGCCCGCGAATTCTTTCTTGCAACGGCGCCGAATAAGTACCGTTTGCCAACATGCCAATATCAAAATTGCTCTCAATCAATAAACCGTCAAGCGTTGATATAATTTGCTCATAATAATTTTCCGTAAAAATTGTATTTTGTCGTTCTTCAAAACCTTCAAAAAAACGTTGTCGTTTCGAGTCATCCGAAGCAATTTTATTGTCAACTATTTCGTTGTTTTGGTTAAAATTGTTATTTTGTTTAGCTGCCGTTATTGACTTCGTCCGTCCTAAATCTGTCATTACGCCAAGACGACGCAAGCCGTCGTCCACAACAAAACAAACGCCGTCTGCCGCATCATGCAACGTCAATTTCGTCTCAACTGCAATCTTGCCGAAAATAATACGCTCGCCTGACTTAAAAAAATTCAATTCCTCAAAACGACCGAGTTTATGTTGTTGCGACGCCTGTTCGAAAGTCTTATGCGTCATCCAAACCGGCAATTGAAATTTTCGATGTAAAACTCCGGCGCTCTTGACGTGATCAACGTGATCGTGTGAAATCAAAACGCCGTTAATCGAACATATATCTATCCCAAATTTCCCTAAACGCATTGCCGTCGCGTCGCCTGATAAACCCGCGTCAAACAATAACCGAATACCGCACGACTCAACAAACGTACAATTGCCATTACTACCAGATTGTAACGAAATCAATTTCATCTTTTAATTACTCGCAATTTGTAAACGTTCACGAAAATTTTAAACGCTAGGTTTTAAACTATTCGTACTTGAGTTTGCGTTTACCTTCGCCTGCCTAGTTTTCGGACGGCAGGCTTTGACGCTTTTAAACTGCTCGCACTTGAGTTTTCGTTTACCTTCGCCTGCCTAGCTTTCGGACGGCAGGCTTTGACGCTTTTAAATCGCTGAAATTCAAGTACGATCTGTATAAATCGCTGAATTTCAAGTACGAACAGTATAAGGGTTAGGGTGTAGGGGTTATGGGATAGATTTATTGTAACAATAAATATTTGTCCTGCTACACACTACCCCTTAAAATTTATAGTTTAAATTTACGTGAACGGTTACGATTCTTTTATATTCTCTAAAATTTCATTTGTTCAAGGATCACAGGCGTCCCGCCTGCAAAAAAAAGGAATGTCGGCGCTAAAGGATCGCACTCGCCGCAGGATCGCGGGCGTCTCGCCTGCATGCGGTTGTACTCAACCGCTAATGAGCGAGCTTAAAATCTCAACCGCCTTTTTGTTTGCCTTGCGGCAAAATGCAGGCGGGACGCCCGCGATCCGTTGGTCTCGCCTGCATTTTAGGATCGCAGGCATTTCAGGTCTCGCCTGCATTTCATGATCGCAGGCATTTCGGTCTCGCCTGCATTTTAGGATCGCAGGCGACGGTCAACGAAAATATCAATACGATTAGTTTAAATTGCATCGTTATTTTTTGTAACGATAAATCCGGCTTCGGTAATCATTTTTTTGTCGTTTTCTGGTGAATTGCCGTTTGTTGTCAAGTAATTTCCGGTCATAAGCGAATCGGCGCCGGCATGGAAAAGTTCTTTTACGCGGTCGGCAAATATTTTCGGTCGCCCGCCGCAAATTCTAATCGACGCTTCCGGCAACATCAACCGAAAAAGCGCCACTATACGCAACGCCTCATCTACTCCCAACGATTCACTACACGATAACGGCGTACCAGCAACCGCATTGTAAAAATTCAACGGCGCTGATTTAACATTGAGCCTTTTAAGCGTCAACGCCAATTGCATCCTGTCCTCCCAACTTTCACCCAACCCAAACAAACCGCCGCTACAAACCTCCCAACCCAAATCCAACACCCTATAAAGCGTCGAAAGACGGTCGCGCCAACGTTGCGTCGTACAAATATTAGGATAAAACCGCTCAGACGTTTCAAGATTATGATGATAATGAGCAAATCCGGCAGATTGCAAACGTTTAAGCGATTCCGTATCAAGTTGACCAAACGACGCACAACAAAGAACGCCGCCCGCTTCACCCCCGCCCGATACGACAGATGGGTTAGATACGTCTGATGTGTTCGACTCATTCAATGTATTTGATCCGTTTGATGTGTTTGATTCGTTTGATGTATTTGATCCGTTTGATGGGGTTTTGGATGATAATTTGTCAGATGTTTTTGATTTATTCCGCAATGCCAACTTATCTGCTGCGATCAAGACTTTATCAAGATCGGACTGCGACAACTTGCAACCGCTCGCAACCCATCCGACTCGTCTCACGTCGTTTTTCCAAATTGTCCGTGTTGACTCTATCAAATCGGACGTATCGCGAAGAGGATAAGTATCAACTCCGGTTTGATAATGTTTGCTCTGCGCACAAAAACGACAATTCATATCGCAACGTCCGCTTTTAATATTGACAATCGCACACAAGTCAACATGATTGGCAAACACGCCGGAACGCAACCTGTCTGCCTCAAGCATAAGTTCAACAAGCGGCGCATTCGCAATATCATAAATAGATAACATAAACACCTCAAAAAATAACTAATATGAGTATCTCTAAAAATTCATTTGTCAGGTAGGCGGCGTTTCGCCGAAACGCCGCATTACGTACAAAATAATTATTAAATTTTAATAATTCATAACGTAAAATATATGTATTTTATACGTTGTGAAATATTAAAATTTATTGATAGCATAAACTCCATTGCGGACCAAAAAATAAACACAGTGGCGAAACACCGCCTACCTTTTTGCAAAAAAATGAATTTTTAGAGATACCCTAATATGAGTTTCTAAAAATTCATTTGTCCAAGTAGGCAACTAAAAAATCATAACCGTTCACAAAATTTTAGAAGCGCCGAGTTTTAAGGGATAAGGGGTGGGGGGTAGATTTATTGTTACGAAAATTGTCCCGATACTCTCTACACCCTAAAACCTGGCGTTTAAATTTCCGTGAACGGTTACATTTTTTGTAACAATAATTTTAATTGTATTGTCGCCCCGATGAGGCTAATATAAACACAATTCCAATCCAAAAAATAAACGC
>JAISLW010000433.1 GCA_031277105.1 Planctomycetaceae bacterium
GTTTGTTTTGTGGGGGCTTTGTTGCTACTGAGGTTGTTTTGTTCAGAAAAATAAGGTAAAAATGAGGTTAGGGAAAATAAATTTTTAACCGTTCACGAAAATTTAAGCAAAAGATTTTAGAGGATAGGGAATAGGGCGTAGGGTGTAGGGTGTAGGGTGTAGGGTGTAGCGGGACAAATTAAAAAAAATCTACAGATTACGCAGATTAGAAAGATTATTTTAAATTTGAAATCAAAATCTTTAATTCGGAATTACGAATCCCGAATTTCCCCCCTTACTTGACAGAAGTTGATCGTGTGGGATAATTCCCGCTTCTTTGATATTTTTGTTTTGCGTTTTTTTATTTTTGATTGGTAATTTATTTATGAAGGCAATTTTTGTACGAAAAATCGGTTTTGGTTTTGGGGCGTTCTTTTTTAGGGCGTTTTGGGCGATTCTGATTTGTTCGTTTTTTATTTTTGCCAATGAATTATCTATTTTTGGAAAAGAGTTTTCTAATACGGAGTCGAAAAATCATAATTTAAGATCAAATAAACTTATCTCAACCGACTCGCAACAAACGCAATCAGGTGTGCAAGAACAATTGATCAAACGTTCAAAACAATATTTGTACTCTATTGAAAATAATCAATCTTTTTCGCCGGAATTGAAACGGCGGATCAAATCGCAATCCCAAAAAATAATCCAATCAGGAATAAACAACTTGTCCAATCCCGCCGCCGTCCGAATAAATTCAGCGCAATCCGCAAACAATAAAATCGACGCCGCCTTCTTTTTAAATGCGCTAAATAAATTAAACGCTACAAATCAAAAAAATCCGTCCGGCAATATTTATCATAATTCTAATTCAAATTCTAATTCAAATTTCAATACAAATAACGCATTGCGGGCGCTAGACTTTTTAAGTAAACATTACCGCCAAAATAAAAATTTACATTTGCCGACCAATCACGAAGTCGCTTTAAGAGTAGCATTGCCAGATAATCTTGAAATAGTAAGCCGATTGCGAATGCAATCGCTAAACAACACAAACAACCGCGCGCCGCTTAATCAAATTGAATTAGGCGCCATCGGATGCTGCGAAATCATCATAACACAAACGCAACCGCGCGACCCAAAATCATTCGCAAAATTACTCGAAAAAAATATTAAAGCGCTCGAACAAATAATACAAAATTACTCAAATCAACTTCGATTAAACCCAACAGAAAATAATATCGTCGCAACTTCTGTACAAATTGCGAAAAATATAGTTCTACGGAATTGATTCTTTATTGATTCTTATCGTTTACAAATTGCTTTAATTTTGTGCGAATATCTTTTTTCGTACAAAAAATCATCAAATTGCTTTTACGGTCAAATACGTTTTTTAACCGGACAATTTGATAGTTATTTTTGTAACAGTTCACGAGATTTTTAAATTTTAAATTCGGAATTAGAGATTAGGAATTAGGGATTAGGGAAGCAGATTTTTTTCGCCCTGATAAAGGCGATCCAAAATAGCGTAAGGTTTTAACCCTACGAATCACTGATTTGATTTTTTGTAACAAAAAATCGTCACTTGTCCCACTTGTCCCTTAAAATTTCAGTGAACTATTACAAAATTTTTTAACAAACTAATTTTCATTAAAGGAGATTAAAATATGAAACGTGTAAATATTTTTGGATTATTGACGGCGATCTTTTTTTCAATGTTTTTTGTCGTAATTTTTGCAATATATTTGCAAGAACTAACTGCGCAAGAAACCAAACCCGCTGGTCAATCAGAACGTCAAGGCGATCGCAGATCGCGCGGCGGCGAGGGTCGTGGCGGCGAAGGTCGTGGCGGCGAGGGTCGCGGCGGTTTTGGCGAATTGGATGACAAGCCTGTTCCGCCTCCGGCGCAAGTTGCGCCGCTTTCAACTGACGAGCGGAAAATTAAACTTAAAGCGGCAACTGAAAAAGCGATTTCGTTTTTACGCGAGAAGCAAGCCGAAAATGGTTCGTGGGCGGCGTCGCCGCGTAGTGGGATTGGGCCGACTGCGGTTATATTGACTGGTCTTTTGAACAGCGGCGTTAAGGTTGACGAGCCTGTGATTAAGAAGGGATTAGCGTTTCTTGAGGCGGCGATAAAGACGGATGGCGGGATTTATTCTAGCGCTCATTTTCAAAATTATGAAACGAGCGTAGCGACGTTGGCGTTTGCTACGGCGAATAAGTTGATCAAGTCTGAAGGCGGCGTCAAGGCGCCTTATGACGAATTGCTTGCGGGCGCTCAAAAGGCGTTGTTGGGGCAGCAGTATGTTGAGGGGCGTAATATTGACAAGGACGATCCGCGTTATGGCGGGTTAGGTTATGGCGGCGATACGCGACCTGATTTGTCGAATACGCAATTTTTTCTTGACGCTCTTAAAGCGACGGGTAAAAACGCAGACGATCCTGCTATTCAAAAGGCGCTCGTTTTTGTTTCACGCAATCAGAATCTTGAATCGGAACATAACAAGTTGCCTTTTGCCGCAAAGAATCAGGACGGCGGGTTTATTTATACTTCGACGACCGGCAGTAGTTCGGCGGGCAAGACTGAAAGCGGCGGTTTGAGGAGTTATGCGTCGATGACTTATGCGGGCTTGAAGAGCATGATTTATGCGGGCTTGACGAAGGAAGACAAACGCGTAAAAGCCGCATACGAATGGATTACGAAAAACTACAGCGTGGTTGAAAATCCAGGCATGGGACAACGCGGGTTATTTTATTATTATCATACGATGGCGAAAGCGTTAGGCGTAATAGGCGACAACGAAATTGTCGATGCAAGCGGTAAAAAACATGATTGGAAGGCGGAACTAACCGACCAATTGATCGCTTCGCAGAAAGCAAACGGTTCGTGGATAAATGAAGCCGCGCCGCAATGGATGGAAAACGACCCGCATCTGGTAACAGGTTTTGTGTTATTAGTACTGGCAGAATGTAAAAGTACGGACGCAAATAAATAATCGTAACGTTATAAAAACGTAATTTAATTAACAAGTTTAAGAACCGCAAAAAAACAATTTAATCGCATAAAAAAATTCAAATTTACTCAATAAATCTTGAATCAATTTAAGGCGATTCAATAAGCGTTTTTTTCGTTACGAAAATTCTTAGTAATTTTCAAAATATGCCTTTGTCAAAATTTTATGATAAAGGTTTGCGTAGAGATTATGCGCGCATTGAGGTTTTATTGCGGTCAAAAAAATAAATAAATATTCACGAAAATTAAGGGAAATTCGGAATTCGGAATTCGGAATTCGGAATTCGGAATTCGGAATTCGGAATTCGGGATTTGGAATTCGGGATTTGGGATTTGGGATTAGATTTTTTGTAACAAAAAATTTGTCCGATGGATTGCAGACGTCTCGCCTGCGATCCTGAAGTGCAGACGAGACCGACGGATCGCGGGCGTCCCGCCTGCACTTTGCCGAAAGGCAAACAAAAAGGCGCGTGAGATCAAAACCTCGCTCATCGGCGGTTGAGTACAACCGCCTGCAGGCGAGACGCCCGCGATCCTGTGGTACAGGCGTTCCGCCTGCGAACCTGAAGTAACACCAGGCGAAATGTTTGCGATCCTGAAGTACCTGCGATTCTGAAATGCAGACGAGACCAACGGATCGCGGGCGTCCCGCCTGCACTTTGCCGCAAGGCAAACAAAAAGGCGCTTGAGATCAAAACCTCGCTCATTAGCGGTTGAGTACAACCGCATGCAGGCGAGACGCCCGCGATCCT
>JAISLW010000483.1 GCA_031277105.1 Planctomycetaceae bacterium
TAAAGTTAAGAAAAATTAAAATAATTTAATTATCTCTTTAACCAAAAACATAACCAGCAATTAAAATCACAATCATTTTTTACAACCATCAATCTCAACTAATTTTTGGCTCATCAAAAAGATTGTAAAATTGCAAAACAATACAAATCTCTGATTCATTTTGCAACAAAGGGCAGTAATTTAACACATATAAAAATTCCCACAAGCCCCCCTGAAGAAATTCGGAATTCGGAATGCGGAATTCGGAATTGAGGATTTTGATTTCAAATTTAAAATAATCTTTTTAATCTGTGTAATCTGCGGATCGATTTTTTTTGTCCACAGATTACGCAGATTAGAAAGATTTTTTAGGGACGGATTGAAGGATCGCAGGCGAGACGCCCGCGATCCGGTGGTCTATGATTCGCTTTAAAAGCAAACTTGATTTTTATACTAATCACACAAATCACAATAATCACACAAATCATAGTTCAGACAAATTGCAGGCGAAACGCCTGCGTTACTACTAGAAAGATTTTTTTAATTTGAAATAAAAATCTTTAATTCTCATTCCGAATTAAAAAAATTCTGTGTATAATCATTAAGATAATTTCTACAAATCACAAATTTATTTTTATTAACCACAAAAGACACAGAGAACACAAAGGAAAATTTTAAACTGTTCTTACTTGAATTTTCATTTACCGCCGTCTGATTAATTATCAGACGACAGGCTTTTACGCATTTACGCTTTTCCATCAAAAACTTCAAGTACGAGTATATTATCTATTACAATTACAATTATGTTTCAACAATTGCCTGAACTTTTGTCGCCTGCGGGCGATGAGGAGTCGTTGCATGCGGCGCTTGAAAATGGCGCCGACGCCGTTTACTTCGGTATCGCTATACCCGACAAATATAACGCCCGCACACGCGCGAAAAATATTCCGCTCGACAACCTTAAAAGAATTATGCAACTCCTCCATAACCGCTCAATGAACGGTTACGTTACCCTCAATACATTAGTCCACGACGACGAACTTCCCGAAATTGAATCTTTACTTCGTGAAATAGTAACATCCGGCGTTGACGCAATTATTGTTCAAGATTTCGGCTTGGCGGCGCTCGCTAACCAATTTTGTCCGCATCTTCCAATACACGCTTCAACCCAAATGTCGCTAACATCGGCGCAATCAATCAACCTTGCCGCTTCTCTTGGATTGAAACGTATAATATTGCCGCGTGAATTATCGTTACAACAAATCCGCAGTATTAGAAATTCTACAAGGCTTGAACTCGAAACATTTATTCACGGATCGCTTTGTATTAGTTTTTCGGGTCAATGTTATGCGAGTTTGTCTCTTGGCGGTCGCAGCGCTAATCGCGGTTGTTGCGCACAACCTTGCCGTATGCCGTACTCTTTGATCAACGCTAATCGCACAAGCAACCCTTTACAACTTATCAGTCCTTCCGACTTATCAGCGCTGCCGGTTTTAGAACAACTAATCTCTACCGGAATAAATTCGCTTAAAATTGAAGGTCGTCTTAAACCCGCTGAATACGTCGCCGAAGTTACGCGTACATACCGCAAAGCGCTCGACTACATAAAACAAAAAAATCAAAATAACATCGCCGACAATAACAAAAATAATGACAACAAAAATGACAACAACAAAATAATACCGCAAGATACAACAAGACTCGAAATGATTTTTTCACGCGGTTTGACAACCGGATGGCTTGATAAAGTTGAGCCGCGCAATCTTGTTACTGGAAATGTTATGGCGCATCGCGGAATAGAAATAGGTAAAGTAATCGAAGTGCGACGCGACGCCGTTGTTGTAAAATTATCCGGTACAATTCAACGCGGCGACGGCGTGCTATTTGAAAATATCGAACACCCCGATCACTCGCAAGGCGGCAGAGTTTACGAAATTATCCGCAAAGGCGAATCCGTACAAAAATGTACAGAAAACATAAAACTACTCCTAACATTCGCAAACAACTCAATCGATCCGCAATTCGTCAAACCGCAACAGTCCGTAAGAAAAACAAACGATCCCGAAATTGAAAGAGAAATAAAAAAATCATTAAACTCAAAAATCACAAAACGCAAAATCACAATAAACCTAAAAATAATAGCAATCGCCGGAAAACCGCTAAAATTATCAGCCGAAACGACAACCGGCGCAACTTGCGAAATTATTTGTAACGATAATCTTGAAACCGCAATCAAACACCCAATTACGCCGGAAATGTTACGAACTCAATTTGACAGAATCGGCGATACAATTTTCACAATCGGAAATATAAACGCAACAATTGAAGGCGCACCAATGATACCATTAAGCCAACTCGGAAAATTACGACGCGAACTAATAACTAAACTCGAAAATTTTACGCCGCCGCCAAAAACAAAAATCGAATTTCAAGATAACCTCGAAACAATAAAAAATAAAATTAAAATATCACGCCAAAACATTTTCGTTACAAAAAATAAAAATATTACCGCCGCCAATAAATCAAATTCAATTACAAAATCAAATTCAGTTACGATACATTTTTTGTCTCGTGAAATTAGCGTTTTTGAAGATACTGAATTATTGCAACAAATAATCGCAACCGGTTGTAATTCATTTTATGCGGAGTTAGATAATTTCGACGAGTATATTTTTGCGAGTAATACTGTTCGACGTAACGGTTGCGAATTTACGCCGGTGTTGCCGCGAATAATTTTGCCGGATGAAAATTGGTCGCCGGAGAAATTTATGGCGTTGCGACCTGACGCCGTTCTGACGCGAAATTGCGAAGAGTTGTCGTATTTCAAGGATCGCAATGTTCCAATAATAGCCGATTTCTCTTTCAATACGATCAATGAATTATCGTTTCAAAAATTACTTGAATGGGGAGTTGACCGTATAACTCCGGCGTTTGATTTAGGCGCCGATCAAATGGAGAGTTTTTGTAATCGCATACCGAAGGAGTTGGTAGAGTTGATTGTGTTTGGGCGAGCGCCGCTTTTCACTATGAATCATTGCATCTGGCGGGCAAATATTATCCCGCAAGGTAAACCGTGCGGAAAAATTTGTAAAAAAATTCCCCTAAAAATCAAAGATAGACGCGGCGCAATACACACAATAAGAACAGATATACTTTGCAAAAACATAATCGAAAACGCCGCCGAATACGAAATTAAACCAATTAAAGGAATAAAACACATAAGAATCGAATGGGATAAAAGATTAGGCGACCCCGTAAAAATTATAGAAAAAATAAAATCAAATCTATGATTGTTGATCGTACTTGCAATGCCGCGATTGAAAAACGTAGGGGCGTCTCTAAAAATTCATCTGTTCAAATAGGCGGCTAAAAAAATCAAACACCGTGCCGAAACGCCGCATTAGAGTTTATGATAACAATAAATTTTAATATTTTACACATCTAAAATGTACATATTTTAGGCTTTATGAATTACTGAAATTTATTGGTATCATAAACTCCATTGCGGCTCAAAAAGTAAACGCAGTGGCAAAACACCGCCTACCTTTTTGCAAAAAATGAATTTTTAGAGATGCCCTAATCTTTCTAATCTGCGTAATCTGTGGATAAAAAATCAAATCACAGATCACACAGATTTAGAATAATCGTAGCCGAAACGGTTACGTTCTTTTTCCTTTTTAATTTCAAATGCCAAATTTATTTTTTTTATTTTTTGTTTAAATAAGTTTCGTATAGTTTTCTGATTTGCGCCGTCATGTAATGTCGATCAAATTGTTGCGTGAAACGTTTTTTTCCGGTTTGCCCGAAATTGTTTCTCAAATCCGACGATTGGGCAAGTTTTATAATGGCATTTTCCAATTGCGTTATAGATTTTGGCGGCAAAAGATAACCCGTAACCCCGTCAATTACGACTTCTCTGGCGCCGTCAATATCATAACTTATCACCGGCTTGCCAGCTAATAACGCTTGCGGCAATACCCTTGCTAAACCTTCACGCAAACTTGTATGCACTACTATATCCATCGCCGAAATCACTGCCGGAATCTGTTCCGGCGCCAAAAGTCCCGTAAAAATAAACCTGTCCGCAATCCCACGCCGATCAACTTCACTCTTAAAACGCTCCATAAAAATTCCATCGCCAACAAACATAAACTTCACCGCCGGAACCTTGTCCAAAACAGCGCCCGCCGCCGCTAACAAATATTCATGCCCCTTCAAATGAAATAACCGCGCTATCTTGCCTACCACAATCTCACTTTCCAAAATCCCAAATCGCTCGCGAGTCTTTACACGGAATTGGTCTGAATTGAGAAATTTGTCAACATCCATTCCACTATAAATAGTCGTAAATTTTTCACGCGGCGCAATTTTAGCGTCCGCCATCAAATCCGTCATCGCATCCGCAACAGAAATCATCACATGACAACAATTAGCGCCAAAACGCTCGCAACTCTGATAAAACTTGCGAACAAAAAAATTCTGATAAGGATAAAACGGAGCGCCATGAACCGTATGAACCACCAACGGCGCTTTAAGATTCCATGCGGCAAAACGACCAATAATTCCCGCTTTGGCGCTATGAGTATGAACCACGTCCGGCTTAAACGCCGCCAAATGTTTACGCAACTTAAAATAAGCAAGAATATCGTTATAAGGCGATATGGAACGAACCAATTCAGGTACCACAACAACCGGAAAACGACCGCAAACCTCGCCCAAAAGAGAACCTTCGCGACCAGACTCCGAACCAATTATCAACAAAACATCATCACCAAAATCACCCGCTAAATCAGCACAACAAAACAACGTATTCTCCTGAGCGCCGCCAACTATCAATCGTGTAATTATATGAACTATACGCATGGAATTTTTTAATTCGGAATACAGAACACGGAACTAAAGATTTTAATTTCGTATTCGTAATGCCGGTATTTAATATATTTAAACTGTTCGTACTTTAATTTGCGTTTACCTTCGCCTGCCTAGCTTTCGGACGGCAGGCTTTGACGCTTTTAAATCGATGAAATTCAAGTACGATCTGTATAATCGTTGAAATTCATTTACGATTTGTGTATAAAATTGTAAACCGTTATTTTGTTTTATCAAATTTCTTTGGCGCGCCTTTCCATTCTTTGGGAATATCAAGATCAACGTCCGATAATACGCAGGATAACCGTCAGGATGAAATGTTACAGAAATTACAAACGCACAATATCGACTATTCAAGACTCAACTCAAAATCAGAATTTTGAAAATTTTAGATAAACAGAAAAGTCTGTCAATACTGCCCTGCAAAAACAAAAAATCTTTTTAATCTGTGGATCGGTTTTTTTGTCCACAGATTACGCAGATTAGAAAGATTTTTTTAGGGACAAGATGGGACAGATTGAAGGATCGCAGGCGTCCCGCCTGCAAAAAAAAGGAATGCAGGCGCTAAAAGATCGCACTCGCCGCAGGATCGCGGGCGTCTCGCCTGCATGCGGTTGTACTCAACCGCTAATGAGAGACGTTTATATCTCAACCGCCTTTTTGTTTGCCTATCGGCAAAATGCAGGCGAGACGCCCGCGATCCGTTGGTCTCGCCTGCTTTTCAGGATCGCAGACATTTCGCCTGTGTTCCTTCAGATTCGCAGGCGAGATGCCTGCATCCCAGGATCGCGGGCGTCTCGCCTGCATGCGGTTGTACTCAACCGCTAATGAGAGAGGTTTTGATCGTAACAGCCTTTTTGTTTGCCTTTCGGCAAAGTGCAGGCGAGACGCCCGCGATCCGTGGGTCTAACATGCATTTCAAGATCGCAGGCGTATCGCCGTTCGGCAGTGCACAAGTCTGTACAACAGACACCCGGTAGGTT
>JAISLW010000518.1 GCA_031277105.1 Planctomycetaceae bacterium
CCTGCGCGACCTGCATTTAATAATATTCCTGCTGTCGTGCTATTTTGAAAACTTTGTCCTTGCGCCGACCACTCATTCCAACCTATCGGATGACCCGCAAACGTTGCTGTATCAATACCAGCCCACAACAATATCGACAACAATAAATATAAATTTTTTACAAACATTTTAAAATACATTTTGTATAATTAAAATTATATCGTCTAAAAGTGAGATTGTAAGATTTAATAATCATTAATTAGTTATAGCTGGTTGTAAATTTATTCCGGATAATTTTTGTTCTTCAATTTCTATGGCAATTTCACGTTTTATAATTAAAGAGTGTTCATAACCCAATTCTGGAATAGAAAAAATATTATATTTCTGGATTTTTTTTTTGTCGAAAACCATATTTGTATTAAAAAATTTGCCATCCCAGCCAGATAATTCATACTCAATCACATCGGCATTTTTATAAAAGTGTAAGATATAATAAGGACGGATTTTATTTTTATCTGCAATCGTTACCTCTAACCATTGAATTCTATCATTTACACTTTTATATTTATAAAGAATATCTTTTAATCGTTGCGAAAACAAACGTATCCCATGTGTATTTGCTTGATAGTCATAAAATCCATTTCCTTTAATAATTGTAAATTGAAGTGGAATCCAATTTGTTATAGATTGATTATACGGAAAAAAATATGGATAAATTTTCCTAATCTCCGCACATTGAGCAATTCCAGCATTGAAGGGATGTTGAGGATAAACATTATAAATTTCGTATTTTGTCATTATCTGATTAATTTAAGTTTTTCTATTATTACTATTATTTAGGATTTATCTGTGTAACATCTGGATTATTTCTTACCCACTTTTTGATATATTTTTCGTAAAGATCCAAAAATTTTGTAACATCTCCTTGCGCTTCATAATCTGCAAGTTTTATTCTTCGTAGTACTTCTTCATGGTACGCATTTGTATGTCTTCCTAGATGAGGTAACTTTTCTTTATTCCAATCTCCATCTAATTTTAGATTGTATTTGTCGGCTACTTCTTTCATACTTTCTAAAAAAAGTAAATTTTTATTGGTTGAAAAATGATGATTTTGTATTGGTTTTTGTTTTGTAAATTTTGTTATATTATCTCCGTGTTTTGTTGCTTGTTCAGCGATTTCTTTTCCTGTTTTGGCGGCTGTTGCGCCTGCTTTAATGCCGTCGCCGATAACAGGTATCGCCGCAACCATACTTAATGCCGACTCGCTATAATTACCACGAGCTAAATGAATGCCGCCGTTGACCGGATCCGTAACTACTCCTATCGGCGTAAAACCGGCTACATCTAAAGTCGTTTGAATATTATCAAGATTTTGAGAATAAGCAGGTCCTATCTCCTCACAAAATATTGCGCCAAATTCAAATATTTGTCCTATTACCGATTTAGGAATTTGACGAATACCAGAAGTATTACCACTATCGGGTTGCGATGGTAAATTGGTATTAATTGTAAATGACTGATCTGGTAATTCAGGTATAACAAAAAACTCGCCGCCATTAAATGTAGGTATTTCATCAACTTTATTTGTTAATTTCGGTCCATCAATTGCTATAAGATAGGAAGGCGTATATTGGGAAAACGGGTTTTCAAGATTGTCAGGTTCAATATTTGTTACGTCATTTTTAGCGGTAGTAGTTTGAGAGTAATCGTCTTTTGCGCCGTTGTTGGTGAAATTATTGTAGCGGATACTCTCTGGGATTCTTTCATATATTATGAAAATATCATAATATAAACTATATTCAGGGTCAAGTTCTTCGTATGGATACTCGTGTGGTATGTTTGCGTAGGTAGGCGTATTAACTGTATCATCAATACTCCAGTCCGCATAAGCATTATAACTAGCGCCGCCTGAAAAACTAATGGTTTCATTTTCATTTACATAATAAGTAGAGCATTCAGGCGTTCCCTCTTCAAGATAATCATACTCCATCCACCATGGCGTTATATGATACGAATCTGAATTGTAGTAAGAATAGGCTTCATAATATTCTTCATATAACGCTTCATACGTTCCTATACGCGAGTCCAATGAAAAAGTTGTTTCAGCAGAATTTTTTACCCAAGTCTCAACAAGTTCAGATTCATAAGATTCGGCTACTTCCAATGTAATTGAATGTTCGACATATTCCGTTTTACCATATTCGATGTTATCAATATACATTACATAACTATCAAAATATCCTTCACCAGAATAAGAAAAATTATATTCATAATTACCGCTTGTTTTCGTTGTCAATTCGGCTGTTTGTGAAGACGTAAATACCAAAGCGTCATCGTTGATTTTATTGCTCCATGATGTTGTCAGTTTTTCTTCGTAACTTGACGAATGCGATTCGCTAGTCGATGTAATATATTCGCTAGAGGACGTGCTTATCCCAAGATATTCATCAAAAAAAACATCAAGATTAGGATCGTCAATAAAAATATAATTAGTAACTAAATTACTATATCCCGTTCCCGAATAACCCGACGAGTTTTTATTTGTTTCAATAATTGTTCCTTCTGTTTCACGTACTATTGCGCCGTCAACTATTACGTGCGTAATATCTTGATGTTCGGTTTTACTATTCTCTGTAGTTGACCAATCAGCCCCAACTACTTGTAAAGTATTAAAAACGGTTCGCGAGTAATTATTGTTTGTTTCGTGGGTTTGTTTTAATTCGTAGTCGAATTCGGCATAACTGTTTTGTTCGTTGTTATTGTTTGTATTGTTATTGTTGTTATTTTGATTTTGATTTTGATTTTCATCACTTGTAACAATTGAACTTAATATCCATCCGTTTTCGTCGTCGTATGTTTCATTTGCGATCAATTGTTCGTAATATTCTGCTTTTTCGTAATATGTAT
>JAISLW010000029.1 GCA_031277105.1 Planctomycetaceae bacterium
CAAGGCGGCATGGGGCAAGTTTGGCTCGCCGATGAAATTATTACCCAAAATAACGAAGAAAAATTTCTACGTCAAGTTTGTATCAAAATCGTTCCTCCCGAAGTTCAACATTCGCAAGAAGAGATGGAACGCATTAAAAATATCTTTCAACAAACGCACGCCCTACATCACACGAATATTTGTCCCGTTTATGCGTTGAAGATCGATCAGCGGCACGGGTTTTATATTGTGATGAAATACGTCAACGGTCAAACACTCAATAAAATTCGTCTGAACTTATTGAACCAAAATAATAAAATCACAATCGACGACGCTATTAAATATTTGTTTCCGATTGCGGAGGCGTTAGATTATGCGCATAAAAATAAAATTATTCATCGCGATATTAAGCCGGATAATATTTTGATTGACGAGTTTGGTATTCCGTTTATTATTGATTTTAGTATTGCGGCGCAGGTGCATACGAGTTTGACCAATGTTAGCCAAGCGGTAACAAGCAAGTCCGGCACGCTAATTTACAAAGCGCCCGAACAATGGCAAGGCGAATTACAAGACGCAAAAACGGATCAATATTCGCTCGCCGTAGTTTTGTACGAATTTTTAAGCGGGCGGGCGCCGTTTATTGCGGATAATGAAATGTTGCTAGGATACCAAGTTTTGCAAATCCCCGTTCCAAAAATTGACAATTTACCAATCGCTACAAACAACGTTTTAGCGAAAGCGCTGGCAAAAGAACGGAAAAAACGTTATGAAAATTGCGTCGATTTCGTAAAAGAATTAGAAACGTCAGTAAAAAATATAACAATATCGCCAAAAATTGATCAAGATAATAATGATAATGACAAGAACGAAGATACCAATAAGGTGAAATTGAATACGTCTCAATTTAAACCGCGCAAAAAAAGAACAAGTAAATCTAAGATTGAGTCGGCTTTATTTCCATCTAGTAACGTTATGCCGTTCAAAAGTGGAGATCGTTCAATAATAAAGGTAAATGGTATTGTTTTTGCTTTTCGTTGGTGTCCTCAAGGATCGTATATTGTGCGATTAGATAAGACATCTGATTTTAAATTACGATTATTTAATACGTCTCGTGAGGTTACTCATTTTTCGCAATGGAATTCGGGTTTCTGGATGAGTGAAACGCCGATTACGCAAGAACAATGGGAAGCGGTAATAGGAACTAATCCGAGTTTTTATAGCGGCGATAAAAAATGTCCGGTTGAAAACGTGAGTTGGTTTGATTGTAATGAATTTATTGATAGATTGAATAGTATTAAAATGACAGCTATAGAACCGCCAATTTTGCGAGGTGAATTTGCTTTGCCTACTGAATTACAATGGGAATACGCTTGCCGCGCAGGAACGACGATGGCGTATAATTGCGGAGAAAATTTAACATCAGATAATGCGAACTATTACAGTTTTATTTCAGCGCTTTGTGGTAAATCGATTGGGCGAACAACTGTAGTCGGTTCATATCCGCCTAATGATTGGGGATTTTACGATATGCACGGGAACGTTTGGGAATGGTGTTCGGATATTTTTTATAGTAGGGCAAAGGGATTATATTCATTATTGTCAGGATGTTTCGTTTGTGTTTTTTATTTGAGTCTTTGTTTAGTTATTGGTTTAGTTGTTTTTGCTATTGTAAGTGGTTTTGCTATTGATTGTGGTTTTGACAATAAGTTAGGCGCTATAGTAGTCTGTACTTTTACGAGTATTATAGTTGGCAGAATTATTGGATTGGTAATTATTAGTAAGTTGCATGTTAGTAAAAAAGTATCAAGTCGAATTTGTTACGGTAGCATGATTGCCGGAATTATTATTTTTATTTTAATAGCAAGTTTAACGGGATTTAAATTTGAAGTTCTTTTTGCTATTTGTATGATTGACTGCATAATTGTAAGTATATCTTTCTGTAAAATGTATTTTAATTCGCAAACTCGCGTTTTACGCGGTGGAGGATGGGATAGTAACGCTACAAATTGTAGTTCAATATCTCGAAATATGTGCGAACCTGATTTGCGACGTTATGACGTTGGTTTTCGTATTGTGTTGGAGGATGCGTGAATTTATTTTTTGGTAACCGTTCACGGAAATTTTTTTATCAAATTACGTATTGGCGATTTTTAAACTGTTAGCGCTTTACTTTGCGTTTCCCCTAACCTCCTTTTAACCTAATTTTTCTGAACAAAACAACCTCAGTAGCAAAATTTATGACAACACACGACAACCTCATTACTTCATTAAAAAATTATGTAATGAGGTTTGTATTGCGGGGGCTTTGTTGCTACTGAGGTTGTTAAGTTAAGAAAAATTAGGTTAAAATGAGGTTAGGTTATAAAATATACTGCTCGTACTTGAAATTCAGCGATTTAAAAGCGTCAAAGCCTGCCGTCCGAAAGCTAGGCAGGCGAAGGTAAACGCAAACTCAAGTACGAATTAGTTTAAATGTAACCGTTCACGAAAATTTAAGCGCTAGATTTTTAGGGGTTAATGTGTAGGGAGTAGTTTTTTGTAACTATTGAGCAGTTGTAATTATTTTTTGTAACGATAATAGTAATTGTATTTCGTCCCGCTAGGGCTAATATAAACACAAATTTTGATTCAAAAATAAACGTATACTGAATAGTTGCAAACTTATTTAAACAATTTACTTTTTTATTTTAATCATGACTTATACGCAAAAAACGATAGCGGGTAATATAGCGACGGCGTTGCAACCGGATGAGCGGTTTGGGGATTGTTATATTTTGCGTAAATTGCTCGGTCAAGGCGGCATGGGGCAAGTTTGGCTCGCCGATGAAATTATTACCCAAAATAACGA
>JAISLW010000057.1 GCA_031277105.1 Planctomycetaceae bacterium
AAATTCATTTGTCCAGGTAGGCGGCGTTTCGCCGAAACGCCGCATTACGGTTTATACCATCAATAATTTTTTATATTTTACACATCTAAAATAAACATATTTTAGGCTTTATGAATTATTAAGATTTAATAATAATTTTATGCGTATTGCGGCTTTTTACAAAAAAAAGTTTTATAGATACCTTATTGAATTGCTAATAATTTAAGATTATTTTAAGTAAATCCGTTGTTAAAATTCAACGGAAATCAGGAGGAGGTGAAACAGTGCAAGGATTGAGCGAACCGGTTATTCGTAATATTGTCGAAGAAGTAATCAACCGAATAGGTCAAAAATTTAATCCCGCCATCGGTTGTCCGAGCGGTCAGCCGCATATTACATTCGCAACTAGCGGCGGACGTAGTTTTCGCGGTTACAATGGATTGTTTTCTGACCCTAACGATGCAATCGCCGCCGCCAAAACCGCTTTTGAAGAATTACAACGCAAAACTATCGCCGAACGCGGCGGCATTATCGAAATAATCAGACGCATCGTAATCGAACAAGCAACCGAACTCGGCGCCCTCGAAATGAACGAAACCAAAATCGGACGCCTTGAACATAAAATCGATAAACTCATCGGACTTGGCAAAAATGCGCCGGGTACGGAATTTCTCAAAAGCGAAATTTTTAGCGGCGATCACGGCTTGACTTTAATCGAATATTCTCCCTTCGGCGTAATCGGCGCCGTCTCGCCCGTAACACACTCTTTGCCCACCATCGCCAACAACGCAATCAACATGATCGCCTCCGGCAACACCGTCGTCTTCAACCCGCATCCTAGCGGAAAACGCATCGCCGCCGAAGGAATACGCCGCTTCAACGCCGCAATACTAAACTCATTCGGAATCGATAACTTGATCAACGTCGTCGTCGAACCGACAATGCAAACGGCAGATATTATTTTCAAACATCCCGATATTGCGCTAATAATTGTTACAGGCGGTCCCGGCGTCGCTAAAGCCGCAATGTCCCAAACTAAACGAGCAATCGTCGCCGGCCCCGGTAACCCGCCCGTCGTCGTCGATGAAACGGCAAACCTTCAACGCGCCGCACAAAGCATAATCGCCGCAGGCGCTTACGATAATAATTTATTGTGTCTTGCGGAAAAGGAAGTTTTTGTCGTCGATTCAGTTTTCGATGCAATGATGCGGGCAATGGAAAACGCCGGCGCGGTACGTTTGAATGCGACTGAAGTTGATGCGTTTACAAATAAAGCAATAGTCCAAGTCGGCGAAGGCGCTTCGCGACACGACGCCCCATGCCGCGACTTCCTCGGCAAAAATGCAAAAGTTCTAGCGGCTGGAATCGGAAAAAATATCTCAGATAAAGTCGAATTAATATTTGGCGAAACTGACGAATTAAATCCGTTTGTTCCGGTCGAGCAGATGATGCCGTTTATTCCATTCGTCCGAGTTCACGACGCAAACGAAGGAATAAGACTCGCCAAAAAATACGAACACGGCTTCAGACACACCGCAATTATTCACTCAAATAACGTCGATACAATAACACGAATGGCAAAAGAATTAGACACGACTATTTTTGTTACAAACGGTCCTAGTACGGCAGGAAACGCAGGCGGCGCCGCAGGTTTTTCATCCTTTTCAATAGCAGGACCAACAGGCGAAGGAATTACAACGCCGCTCACGTTCACTCGTTCAAGACGTTACGCTCACGTAGGAAGTCTAAATATTTTAGGCAAAAATTAACGCAATTATTCGCAATATTGAAAAACATAAATTTGATAAACCGAAGACAAAAAATTCAAAATCAAATGCGAATTGTTTAAAAATGATCAAAGCAAAAGTAATTGGAACAACAACATCGACAATTAAACATCCTTCGCTTGAAGGTTGGAAGTTACTTCTTGTCAGCGACGGTTTTGATGTTTATGTTGCGTTGGATTTGTTCGGCGCAGGCGAAGGCGACAACGTAATTGTTACCAATGACGGAGCGTATGCGTCAGAAGTCGTAAAATCAAAAAATTCACCCGCAAGATGGTGCGTAATCGGCATAATCGATCAAATTGATAGCAACAAAATTAACTGAAAATTCACAAAAAAATGTAATTATTCAGTAGGTATATTTTGTTTATTATTTAGTATTGTCGTTGATTTGTTTTCGTCCCGATAGGGACGGGATTTTCATAATCGCAGGTCTCTGACCTGCGGTAAAAAGTCCATACACAACTCTGCCCCGATAGGGGCAGGACATTTTGCGTTAAACAATGTCAATAAAGTCCTGCCCTTTCATGGTAGAAATAACGGGTTGATTTGTAACCGCAGGTCGCAGACCTGCGGTTATGAAAATCACGCCCTTGTCAGGGCGAACATTTTTGACTACTACGCATTAAAAAACAAAATAATTAAGAAGAAGGCTACTGAATAGTTACAAAAAAATTTGATGATAATAATTGACAATTTTGATAAATGAATTTTTGAATCAAAAATTGATAATTTATTTATTGAAAAAAATTTTTTAGTCGCAGGATTTAGCAGTGACAATAATCAATACCAATATCGACGTTGCCGGTATAGTTCAAAAAATTTTGGCTGATCTCAATATCAAGCCGGAAATTGCCGCTAAATCAAACAGTTTAACCGAAGTTAGCGAAAATAAAATTAACAAAAACGAAATTAGCAAAAACGAAATTAGCAAAAACGGAATTGACGGCGAAGAGTTATTGATTGACGGCGGCAGACGAGTGATTTCACTTGAGGATGTAAGACGAAGTATTGAGGGTAGCCAAAATAAAAAAATCACAAAATTCGTCATCCCGCCAAAATGTATTTTAACGCCGTCGGCAAAAGATGAAATTAAAAATCAAGGACTCAAAATTATTGTACGAAACAACAACAATATTCCGTTGTGGCTAGCATTACACGACAACCTAATCGCCTCGACGACATTACTAAAACAATTACAAACCCAATACAATTTAATCCAAAATCAATTTACAAATTTATCAGACCTCGTCAATGAAGCGGTAAAAATTACACGACAAAAAAATTACGGCGTAATTTTAACGCAACATCCGGCAACAATATTAAGATTAACAAGTTTACGCGAAACATTACGAGTAATCCTTGCAATAGAACCAAAACAAGTATCAATCGACGCAAAAGAAATAAACGCAAATTTAATGATCGCTTCTCCCGCTAGAATAAATGAATCAAATATTATCAAAGCAATAAATGAATATGTAAAAAATAGAGAATAGTTTTTTTAATTCCGAATTTAACCAATGGTGATTTTATGCGAATTGGCAAGGTGATTGGCACGTTGACGCTTTCTAGGTTTCATGAATCGCTTCGCGGTAGTAGTTGGCGAATAGTGTCGCCGATTAGCGAAGATAATTTACTCAAAGGCACGGAGCCGGTAGCGGAGGAGTTGGTAGTTTATGATGATTTGGGAGCGGGCGACGGCGATTGGATAGCGTTTACCGAAGGCGCCGAAGCGGCAAAACCTTTTTACCCGTCGGCAAAACCTGTCGACGCATTCAACGCCGCAATATTAGACAAAATTGATTTATGATAGTAATTTTATCAACGCAATTTTTAAATCGCAGAATTTACAGAACGAAAATAAATTTGACCACAAATTACGCAGAGCATCGCAAAAATAATTATTACGAATTTAGTAAGACGTTTTAGTAACAGCGCCCGTATCGGGTATAACAATTAAACAAGTTTAAGGATTTAGAGATGTTTAATATACATCAGATTAAGGAAGAGATATGCGATATTGGTCGTCGTATTTACAATCGCGGATTTGCGGCGGCAAATGACGGCAACATATCATTTAGAATAGACGAAAATCGCGTTATTTGCACGCCTACAGGGATTAGTAAAGGTTTTATGAAACCGGAGGATCTTTGTATTGTTGATATGAACGGCAATCAGATTGCGGGTACAAAAAAACGGACAAGTGAAATTTTGTTGCACGTAACGATAATGAAAGCGCGTCCCGAAGTCAAATCAGTCGTGCATTGTCATCCGCCTCATGCGACTGCGTTTGGCATAGCGCGCGAAGCAATACCGCAATGTCTGATGCCGGAAGTTGATATTAACATGGGCGACGTTCCGATAGCACAATATGCGTTGCCGGGCGGTCAAGGATTTGCGGACGTGATAATGCCTTATATTATGAAGAGTGATATTATAGTTCAAGCGAATCATGGGACTGTCAGTGTTGGACCGACGATAGAGCGAGCGTACTGGCTTGCGGAAATGTTGGATGCTTATTGTAGAATTTGTCTAATTGCGCGCGATCTTGGCAAGGTTGAGTATTTTACGCGCGACGAGGCGGAAGAGTTGTTAGATTTGAAACAGAAGTGGGGATTTAAAGACCCGCGCGCGGATTTGGAAAATTGCGAATTGTGTGCGAATGATATTTTCCGCGATAGTTGGAAGGAAACCGGAGTCGGACACAGAGCATTCCAGCCGCCCACATTCAAAAGAAACGACGACGCAACAACACAACAAAAAACTTCCATAACCCCAAAATGCACTTGCGGAGGAAACAATAACGACTCAACAAAAAATACAAACACAAACCAAATAGACGACGAACGCGAACTAATAATTAAAACAATAACAGACCGCGTAATTAAAGCATTAGCAGGTTGAGTAATTGGAAAAAAATATTTTATACCACTCGTACTTGAAATTTGAAATTCATTTGATTTAAAAACATAAAAACCTGCCGCCCAATAATTAGACCGGCAAAAGCAAACTCAAATTCAAGTACGAACAGTTTAAAATTTGTTATTGATTTAATTGTAATTTTAAAAACCTTATTTTTACCTAAATTTTTCCTAACAAAATAATCTCAATAACTCACGTTACGCAGGCGGTCAAATTCAGACCGAATATAGTTACTATATTTAGCCTTGTTTCTGCGTATGATGCGTAACATGAGTGAATAATTAGAAAAAAATTTTTTTCAAATTTTTATGACTCTAATTTTTGAATTGTTTCGGCGTATGCTTTGTAGATTATTGCCGTACTTATGGCGCCGGCGTCAAGGTTGTTTCGACTGCGTTCTCCAATGTTTTTTGTACGTCCGAATTTTGCTAATAAATCTCTTGTTGAATCGGCGCCCTTTTGCGCGGCTTCGTATGCCAATAAAAAAAGTTCCGCCAATGAATTACACGTATCCTTATTCTCATCCATCGCCGCAATTGCCGGAATCAACGCATCCATCAACGTCTTATCGCCAACACCCGCCTTGGTCGATACCCTAACATTCGATAATCCCGCCTTGAACATCTCAACCGTTTCAGACAAATTCAATTCGTCCGACTTGACCACGCCAGACATGCCAATAAAAAACGAACCCGTCAACGTACTCGTTGAACCACTGGCTGAAGACATTACATCCCAACCAACAGTCTCTAACGTTTTGGCAAGATTACCTTCCTTTTGAGAACTATTCGCCGCCGCTTTCATCGCCGTAAATATCGCCGTCCCATGATCGCCATCGCCCGTCGCCGCATCCAACCGGTTCAACTCATCCACCCGCAACTTAATCGCTTCCATCGCGCCAAAAAGCATCTGCTGAAGTAAATGTTTAGTAAATTTCATCACAATTTTTTTAAATTAAATTTTAAACTGTTCGCACTTAAATGTAACCATTCACGAAAAATTTTTTTATTAAATTACGTTTGGGTATCTCTAAAAATTCATTTTTTTGTAAAAAGGTAGGCGGTGTTTCGCCGCTGTGTTTATTTTTTTGTGCCGCAATACGCACAAAATAATTATTAAATTTCAATAATTCATAACGTGTAAAATAGACTTATTTTAGACGTTGTGAAATAATAAAATTTATTAGCGACATAAACTCTACTGCGGCCCAAAATTAAACACGGGGCGAAACGCCGCCTACCTGAACAAATGAGTTTTTAGAACTTGCCTATTGTTATCTATGCGCTTTTTATTTTGATAAATCTTTGTAGAGTTTGAATGCTTCATCTGGCTTTGCGTTTTTGTGTACGACTTCGCGAATTGCTTTTATCATTGCGATTGGGTTTTCGGCTTGGAAAATATTTCGTCCCATGTCAACACCGGCGGCGCCGTCGTTTATCGCACGGTATGCCATTTCCAACGCCTCCTTCTCCGGCAATTTTTTACCGCCCGCAATAACTATCGGCACAGGAACCGAATTTACAACTTGCTCAAATTTTTCATTACAATAATACGTCTTAATAACATGAGCGCCATTTTCAGCACACACGCGACTCGCCATACTTAAATACCTTGCGTCGCGTACAAGTTCCTTGCCAACAGCCGTAACTCCCATCGTCGGAATAGAATATCGTATTCCAAGATCGACTGTTTTTGCAAGATTGCGTATTGTAATCGCCTCATGTTTAGGATCGCCTATCGCAACCATTACCGCAAGCAACGAAGCATTCAAACGAATCGCATCGTCAATATCTATTACGCATTCGTCGTTCAACTCCGTTAATATCGTCGTTCCCGATGAATACCGTAACGATAAAGGTTTGTTGCTTTCAGGCGGAACAATACTACGTATAGCGCCGCGCGTACACATAATACAATCCGCATACTCTATCAACGGCACAATAGTTAAATCCATTCGCTCCAAACCACTCGTCGGCCCCATAATATATCCGTGATCAAACGCCAACATCACAGAACGACCCGATTTCACACAAAAAATTTGAGACAAACGACTCTTGATTCCCCAATCTAGTTGCGAACTACCTTTGAGAAAAAATCCCTCTGTCTTTTGCGGAATACCAACTCCAAAAGTTTTACCCGCTTGAATAGTATCATTATCTGGCATGATAATTTGTTAAATTTGTTAAAGGTTATTGTTAAAAGTTAAAAGTTAAAAGAGTTTTTAAAAACTCATTTTATTTTGTTATCCAATATGGCGCGTTGCTTGGCGCATTTAGATATTTTTGTGTTTCGTCGTCAAGTTTTGCGAGGAACATTTGGAAACCTGCCGCTTCTTGTACGGTGAGAATTTCTTCGCATCTTCCGGCGGCGACGTTTATTCCGGCTTTTGTCAAAATTTGGTGCGCTTTTCTGTAAATGATGAACATTTCCATTAACGTAGTTGCGCCGGAGCCGTTTATTATTAGTAGGGCTTTATCATTTTTTTGTAATTTTGTCGCATTGATTAATTGTTTTATCATTTTTTCAGCCGTTTGGTCGGCGGTCAATATTTTTTGCGGGCCTACGGCGCCGCCTTCACCGTGTTGTCCCATTCCGATCATCATTTCGTCGTCTGCTAATTCGGAAATATATTGACCTGATTGCGGATGTGTTGCGGTTTTCATTGTTACCGCTAATGTTGCCATTGAGTTATTAAATTTTTCGGCGGCTGCTAAAACTTCGTCAATATTTTTACCTTCTTCGGCGGCGGCGCCTGCGATTTTAAACAACGGCACGCAACCGCCAAGTCCGCGTCGCTCATCAAGCGGCGCATCAACTCCGGCGGCAATATCTTCGGCTGTTAGAATTTTTTTGACGTTTATACCTTCTTTGACCGCCATGTTGTAAGCCATATCGCCGTTTAACACGTCGCCCGCATGGTTAAGTATAACAAGAACGATGCCGGCATAGTCCTTAAACAACCGCAACGCATCAAGAACTCGCGGAGCGCCAGGCGCAGCAAAAATATCGCCGACTACAGAAGCGTCAAGCAAACCTTCGCCAACATATCCGCTAAGCGCCGGCTCATGCCCAGCGCCGCCAAGCGTTACCAACGCAACTTTATTTTTCGACTTCGGATTTGCACGAACAACTATTCGATCCGAAATAAGTTTAACTTTATCAGAATATGCCAACGTATATCCTTGTAAAAGTTCTGTTGTGATATTTTCGGGGTCGTTGAGAAATTTTTTCATTACCATTTTTTGGTCTCCGTTTTAGTTTTTGGTTTGATTGATTAGTTTTCAAAAAACATTTTTTGCAATACGTTTTTTGCAATACGGCTATGATACAAGATACAAGCCGCCGAAATCATAAATACAGTTTGCACACTTTGTTTATTCGCATAATTGAAATAATCGACGTAAAAATTACGCGCAATTATTAACGCAATTATTAACAAAAGGAACATGATTATAGTAACACATTCAATACGTACAAGTAGGGGCTTTGCGATTTTAAATCGATCCTAATTCGGAATCGCTAATAATTTATTTTTTATTAAACGCATAAAATACAGAAACAAAATTTTAAATTCCAATTAAGAACTCACGTTACGCAGGCGGTCAAATTCAGTCCTAATATAGTTACTATATTTTGCATTGTTTCTGCGTATGATGCGTAACATGAGTGATTATTTTGTTTTTGATGTATAGCAAAAAATATTCGCCCTGATAAGGGCGTAACTTTCATAACCGCAGGTCTGCGACCTGCGGTAAAATCCGCGCATACTTGCTGCCCTGAAAGGGCAGGACTTTATTGACATTATTTAACGCAAAA
>JAISLW010000067.1 GCA_031277105.1 Planctomycetaceae bacterium
GGGCATCTCTAAAAATTCATTTATCAGGTAGGCGGCGTTTCGCCGAAACGCCGCATTACGTTTTTGGGCGCTAATAAATTTTATTACTTCACTAGGTCTAAAATAATTATATTTTAGACCTTGCGAATTATTAAAGTTTAATAATCGTTTCACGCGTATTGCGATGTTTCGGCGAAACATCGCCTACCTTTTTACAAAAAAATGAATTTTTAGAGACGCCCAATAGTTTGCACTATCTTTGATTCATAATTCAGTTATAATAAAGCGGTAATTTGGGCAATTTGCATAAATATTATCGGAAATAATAATTGAGCGGATTCCAGAATATGCGCAAATCACACTTAAACTGATTGTCCTTAACTTTCAGCGATTTAATTATGAAAACCTGCCGTCCGCTATATTAGGCAGGGGGATCCTAAACATTAGTGAAAGGTATAACAAATGGTTCTTTTTAAAAATCATTTGATTGATAATATTATTGGTAATGACAGAAAAATTTTTGGTTATCATAACCGTATAAAAACCCCTCTTGAACAATCTCACATGATTGATCCGTCCTCAGTGATGCGTTTTACGCATCCGCTACCATTTGGCGCAATTTTACACGATAACGGCGTTCAATTCGTTGTTGTGAGTCGTCTTGCGCGTTCAATGAAATTGTTGCTTTACGATAAGGTCGATGATCTTGAGCCTTCTGAGATAATTAATTTTAACCGCAAAGAGAGCCGTTGGGGTCATGTTTGGTCGCTTTTTGTACACGGCTTGAAGGCGAAGCAATTGTATCATTTTCAAGCGGACGGTCCATTTGAACCTGATCGCGGGCTGCGATTTGACGGTCGGGCAAGATTGATCGATCCTTATGCGAAGGCGTTAGCGGGCGATTTTTTGCCTTCGCTTGATGGAATTGTGCGTCCTCCCAAATGTGTTGTTATCGACGATGATGATTTTGATTGGCGCGGCGACAAGCATTTACGTTACGATTTATCTAAATCAATAATTTATGAGTTGCATGTCAAAGGTTTCACTGCTTCCAAAACTAGCGAAGTACAACATCCGGGAACATATCTCGGTTTAATTGAGAAGATTCCGTATTTGAAGGACTTGGGAATTACGGCGGTAGAATTGATGCCGATACATGAGTTTCCTACAAACGGTTCCGACGGGCTTGCGCCGAAGATAAAAAATTATTGGGGTTATGATTCAATGGCTTTTTTCTCGCCGCATAGAGGTTACGCTTACGGAAAAGAGCCAGGCGCGCAAGTTCGGGAATTTAAGGAAATGGTTCGCGCTTTCCATCAAGCCGGAATAGAAGTAATCCTCGACGTAGTGTTCAATCATACTTGCGAAGGCAACGAAAACGGACCGACGTTGAGTTTTAAGGGTTTAGACAATCAGATTTATTACATGCTTGAGCGCGGACAATATTATAAAAATTTTAGCGGCTGCGGTAACACGATTAACGGCAATCATCCAATTGTACGCGAATTGATATTTAATTGTTTAAGACATTGGGTTCACAATTATCACGTCGATGGATTCCGTTTTGATTTAGCGTCGATTTTGAGTCGCGATCAAATGGGCAACTTGCAAGCCAATCCTCCGATAATTGAGACGATTTCGGAAGATCCGCTTTTGGCAGATACGAAAATTATAGCCGAAGCGTGGGACGCCGCCGGCGCTTATCAAGTTGGTTCGTTTGGTTCTTTCGGATTCGGGTCGCAACGATGGGCGGAATGGAATGGTAAATTTCGCGACGACGTGCGACGTTTCTGGCGCGGCGATCAATGTATGACGGGAGCGTTGGCGACGCGGCTTTCAGGGTCGAGCGATTTGTACTCGCACAGCGGACGCGGTCCGCAATGCAGTATAAATTTTGTTACGGCACACGACGGATTTACAATGAACGATCTCGTTTCGTATAATTACAAACATAACGACGATAACGGCGAACAAAATTGCGACGGCGAAAATAATAATTGGAGTTGTAATTACGGAGTAGAAGGTCATACGAGCAATATTGAAATTAACGCCGTGCGAAGCAGACAAATAAAAAATATTTTGACAACTCTATTATTAAGTCAAGGCGTTCCAATGTTATCGCAAGGCGACGAAATAAGAAGAACGCAACGCGGAAACAATAACGCTTATTGTCAAGACAACGCAATTTCATGGTTCGATTGGCGACTTCTGGATAAATACGCAGGCTTACGCAGATTTGTACGCGAATTAATACAATTCAGAAAAAAAGAAATCACCGTAAGACAACCGCACTTCTTAACAGGACAACCAAGAACGCCTGGCGACTTGCCAGACATAAGCTGGTACGGATCACAAGGCGGCGCAGCGCCGTGGAACGTAGGTTTAGAAAGAAGCTTACAATGCCTGCTAGCGGCAATACCGCCAACTTGCGAAAACGAAGGCTCAAGGTATCATATTTTAATGATGTTTCACGGAGGATGGGAATCGCGCGATTTTTATTTTCCAGCCGTCTGCCAAAATTTCAATTGGAAGTTATTTATCGATACAGCAGCAGACGAACCAAACGAATTATTCGCCGAAGGAAACGGACCAACGCCAAACTTAAAAGCCCCGCTAAAATTCATACCGCACTCAATGAAAGTTTTCCTCGCAGAAAATAAATAGAGAATAGTTTTTTTAATTCAGACGTCGGAATTAAAGATTTTGATTTCAAATTTAAAATAATCTTCGTAATCTGAGTAATTTGCGGATATTTTTTTTGTCCACAGATTACGCAGATTAGAAAGGTTATTTTAAAAAATAATTCCGAATTATATGTATCGTACTTATACAGTTCGTACTTGAAATTCAGTGATTTAAAAGCGTAAAAGCCTGCCGTCCGAAAGCTAGGCAGGCGAAGATAAACGCAAACTCAAGTGCGAACAGGGCGTCTCTAAAAATTCATTTTTTGTAAAAAGGTAGGCGGTGTTTCGCCGAAACGCCGCAATACGCGTAAAATAATTATTAAATTTTAATAATTCATAAAGCCTAAAATATATTTAT
>JAISLW010000068.1 GCA_031277105.1 Planctomycetaceae bacterium
TTAAACTTTAATAATTCGCAAGGTCTAAAATATAATTATTTTAGACCTAGTGAAGTAATAAAATTTATTAGCGCCCAAAAACGTAATGCGGCGTTTCGGCGAAACGCCGCCTACCTGACAAATGAATTTTTAGAGACGCCCTTTAGAATACCCAAATAAATTTTTAGAGATACCCGAACAGTTTTAACTGTTCACACTTGAGTTTGCGTTTACCTTCGCCTGCCTTGCCTTCGGGCGGCAGGCTTTGACGCTTTTAAATCGCTGATTTTCAAGTACGAATAGTATAAAGGGTATCTCTAAAAATTCATTTTTTTGTAAAAAGGTAGGCGGTGTTTCGCCGAAACGCCGCATTAGATATGAAATAATTATTAAACTTTAATAATTCTTAACGTCTAAAATAAATATATTTTAGGCATCGTGAAATATTAACATTTATTAGCATCTTAATCTCTATTGCGGCGTTTCGGCGAAACGACCGCCTACCTTACAAATGAATTTTTAGAGATACCCTAAATAGAATTTATTCGTCAATTATTTCATCGTCGTCGTTTTCGTCTATAGAGTTTATTTCATTTTCTAGTTCTTCGTCGTCTAATTCGCCTTCGATGTCAAATTCAGGTTTTTCGGCTGGCGTGAAGCGGCATTCGCATAGACTTTTGAACCATGTTTCTTGATGTTTTGCAAATCGTCTTGTATTTTGTTTTATTAGATTTACCGCTTCTCCGTATTTTAATTTTGAGTCGAGATAATCAAATAGTTCTTTGTAACCTAGCGCTTGTCTTGCTGTTTTACTTACTGGTTGTTTTCTGTCTTTTAATTTTTTAACTTCATCTAAAAAGCCTTCATAAATCATTTTGTCAACACGTTTATCAATTTGCGCGTATAATATTTCACGCGGCGTTTGCAAGACGTAAACATGACATTCCGCAGCGTCTGCGCCGACTTCAAATTGTTTCTGATAATAACTTATCGGCTTGCCCGTGATTTCATAAACTTCTAGCGCTCGCACAATACGTCGCGTGTCGTTTGGATGCAATCTTTTTGCCGAAACTGCATCAATTTTTTTAAGCATATTATGCAAATAATCCGCAGAACGCCCCTCGACTTTACGCAATAACTGCGTCCTAAAAGCATTGTCCGCCGACGGTCCTTCAAAAATTCCCCGCAACATCGCCTTCAAATATAACGGCGTGCCGCCGACAAATAAAACCTTCTTTCCGCGTAATTGAATTTCGTCTATCTTGTCCCGCGCAGCATTGACATAACGCGCCAACGAATACTCGACGCTCGGATCAACAACGTCAATCATGTGATGCGGAATCCCTAACCTGTCTTCCGGCATAACCTTTGACGTGCCAATATCCATTTCGCGATATATCGCCATCGAATCAAGCGATATAATTTCAGCGCCAAGACGACGCGCAAGCGTTATACCTATACGGCTTTTACCGCTAGCAGTAGCGCCGGTAAGATACCAGCAAGAAAGAGTCTGACGCCTAAAACGCGCTAATTCTTCCGTATCCAATTCCACTTGATATTCTCCTCAAAGTTGCAAGTAGAATTTCAAACCGCCCGTTTATTACTAAAACTCAATTTACGAACAGTTCAAAACGTTTTCAGTATATTATTTGTTACGAAAAATCATGTTGCAATAATTCCACGTGCATTACTATTTTGCTACTCACAATATTTTAAAATTTATACTGATCATACTTGAAATTTAACAAATAAAAACGCCTAATCCTGCATCCCGACTCAGCAAGATTACCGTAAAGTGCAAAATTCAAGCGTGAACATTTAAAGAACAAATTGAAACAATATAAATAAAATGACGGGTTGCGGCGTAAAAAATCGCTTTCATACGCTACAACCCGACGCGGGCAAAAAACTTTACCTAACTCGCTTTGTGATTCAATAACCCTAATTATTATTAAACGGCAAAAAAATTACCGTTTATCTTAAATTTGGATTTTTTGAATTTATACGCTCATTAGAATACCCCTTTGCCAAAACTGTTTCCTTCTTGCGGCGGTGCAGTTTTGGCTCTCCGCGAATCGTCTGAATTTTGATGCGGGTTGTTTCCTGAAGCCTGGTTAGCCGTATAATCTGCGTTTCCTTCTTCGCCGGAATCGGTGAAATCGGAGTACGATGATACGTAACCTGGCATTTTTGACTTTTCCAGTTCGTCGTTATATGCTTGAATCACGCGATTCTGTATCATTTCACGACAAGCCGTATTTATCGGGTGGGCGACGTCGGCATAAAGTTTAGCCCTCCCTGTTTCGTCTCTTATGTCATGTATTGGAATTTCATCCAACCTATGACCACACTGATTGCAATACGATGCTCTCAGGTAGTTTTTGCAACGACAAGTCGGACAACGCACCGTTAATTTTCGCGACGGCATCGCCACGAAAGGTCCGTTTATCCCGTCGATAATTTTCAAGTCCCTAACAACGAAACTATTATCGAACGTAATCGAGCAAAACGCAAGGAGCCGTTCTCCCGGCTCTTCCATCAATTTTATGCGGATTTCAGTAATTTCCATGATGCTTTTTTAAAGTTTTAAACTGGTTTAGCCTTATTATCGGCATTGGTTAAACATACACACAATATACTATTTTTCAACTTTCAACGTTGTAAACAGTCTCATTTCTTCTCAAACTATGACGCAATTTTGCGGCAACATGTCGCGAATGCCGCGCATTATGACATAAACCATAAAACGCCGTTCCGCTACCACTCATCTTTACCGCAATACAATCAAGTTGTTCAAGACGACGTTTGACTTCATCGAAACGGCGCCAAATTTCCGACGCCGGCGTTTCCAATCTGTTAAACAGCTGGGCGCCTATCCGCTTCAATCCGCCTTTAGCAAGCGAATCTGTAACTTCAAAAACATCGCGAAACTTCTTATCATGCGTCCGCATACATTTTGCATAAACCGCTGAAGTTGATAATCCTTCCGCAGGTTTAAATAGCACAAAATGCAACTTCGGCATGTGCGATACCGCTTCAATTTTTTCACCACGTCCACAAGCAATCGTAGCGCCGTCGTATAAAAACAACGGACAATCGCTGCCAAGCTCTGAAGCAATCGGCGCCAAATCGCCTAAAACAATCGACGGCGCCCAGAACTTTCGAGCGGCGAACAATGCGGCAACCGCATCGCTTGAACCGCCTCCAAGTCCCGCTTGCGACGGAATTCGTTTGAATAACCTGGCTCTTATCCCTTGCGTAATTCCGTAACGCTTACGAAACAGTTCCAGCGCCCGCACAACAATATTGTTATTATCAAGTGGAACATCGTCGCCGCCGCCAAGACAGGAAAATTTAACGTTTCCGCTCTCTGCTAACAGTTCAAATGTCAGTATATCAAAAAGTCTAATTGGAACCGCAAGCGACGTTATCTCATGAAAACCATCGGAACGCTTCCCATGCACCTCAAAAAAAAGATTCAATTTAGCCGGCGCCAGTACCGTCAAAATTTTGTCTGATTGGAAATGATACATGTTATTGATATACTCTACACACTCTGTACAATTTGTTGAACGAACACCATTGCAACAAAACTGCCCTTATTCTAGCAACTAACAAGCGCCTGACAAGACTACTAAAGAAAAAAATTATCAAACATAAAAAATTTCCCAAAAAATAACATTACAAAAAATTACTTTTTAACCTTAAAAATAAGGCTTTTACACAATAATTGACAACATAATTTTTTTTCCCCCAATTAAATTATATTTTTTATTAACAAAGAAATTTTTTATTAGACATTACATCAAAATCAATCTTTTAAAAAATAACAACGCAAAAATCATCGTAACCGTTCACGAAAATTTAAGCGCTAGATTTTAAGAGTTAGTGGTTAAGATATAGAAAGTAGTTTTTAAAAAACTAGACAACAGTTTTTTTGTCATAAAAAAATTATCTCACTTGTCCCTCAAAAATCGCCAAAACGTAATTGCTAAACAAATTTTCAGTGAACGATTACAAATATAAACAATAACTTTTTTGTTTAAAAACCTATCCCCTTAATTACTAATTCTGAATTACTAATTCCGACTCAAAAAAATATATTATGTCTTTATTGAAGAGTGAGGCGACTTTTAAGTTTCGGGTCGCTAATAAGTATTTTAGTAAATTTACGGTTTCGTTTGATGAGAAATTTATTGACGTGATCGTCGAGCCTAATGCGGATGGTCTTTTTGCGCCTTTTCTTTGGGCGGAGTCTAAAAAGAATATAACAGACGTTTCTCAAATGTTCGCTCAATTACTTCTTACAATTAAACCGATTTATGATAGCGGTAAAAAAAATCTTCCTAAATATCTTGGCGTTTTTGATAAAGAGAAGATAGTGTTTGTTGAATTTTATCATTTGTTGCCTATTTTTCTTTTGAGCGATTTTAATTGGAATGAAAAACCGTCTAGCGTTTCACGTAAAACGGAAAACACCGTCGCCAAATTTCTTTATCCGCAACCAAAATCGCCTAAATCACAAAAACAAAAACTTGATCAAAAACTTGATCAAATAGTCGTCTATGAATTTAATTTTGCCCATGACGATTCAGGTTTACGCGAATTTATTAAATCTAATTTTACGTTTAACGGCGACACTGTTAAATTGCAGATTACCAAAAATAATTTTTTGCATGTTTACAATCGTTGGGTTGCCGAAGTTCGTCCTTCTATTGTTGCTAGTTTTGACACGTTGCAAGAGTATGATTTGATAGACGGCGATTTTTATCTTGCCGATTTGTTGTCGGAAGACAACGAGTCTGTTATGAAGTCGTTGAAGGTATCGTTACGTCAGACGGTTTTTCATGTGAATATTAGGCGTTCTGATCGTTTGTTCAAGGAAGAGATTCGATTTTGCGACAAGGGGCGTGCGCATGATAAATTTTGGTCTAAATATGAGCGTCCTCCTGCGAAGGAGTATTGGGATTATATGATAGACCGTCGTGATTTGTTAGTTCCGCAAGAGATACGCGAGCGTAAAGGTTCGTTTTTCACGCCGAAAATCTGGGTTGAGAAGTCGCAGGAATATCTGGAAAAAGCGTTTGGCGAACATTGGCAAGACGAATATATTATTTGGGATTGTTGTTGTGGTACGGGCAATTTGCTTGTTGGTTTAACTAATCCCGATAATATCTGGGCGTCGACTATAGATCAGCCGGACGTTGAAGTCCTTAACGAACTTATTGACGGCGGGCATAATCTTTGGAAAAATCAAGTTTTCCAATTTGATTTTTTAAACGATGAATTTAAGCCCGTTTCTGACGGCGGCAAAATTCCAGATAAACTTTTCAAAATCATCAACTCTACCGAAAAACAAAAACGTCTCATAATTTACATGAATCCGCCGTATGCCGAACACGGTAATAAATTGACGATTAAATCGCACGGTAAAAATAAATCTAACGTCGCACGAACCAGCGCCGTTTACACGGAGTATCAACCGTTAATCGGAACGGCTGCACGTGAAATATTCGCACAGTTTTTTATAAGAATTAAACAAACTTTGCCCAACGCAAAACTCGCTTCGTTTAGTACGCTAAAATACGTCAACGCCCAAAATTTTTCCAAATTCCGTAATATTTTTCGGGCAAAATATAAATGCGGTTTTATTTGCAAGGCGAGTACGTTTGACAATGTTAGCGGTCAATTTCCGATAGGTTTTTTGATATGGGATTTTGAACAACCGAAAAAAATAACGCGGATTCAAACAGACGTTCTTGTTTGCGACGGCGGGCTGGTCAATTGCCGCAAGGAAAAAACGAAAAACTTTTATGCCGTCGAACGCGGAGATTATATTATTGACTGGTTGCGTAATTATTATGACAAGAGTTCGGAACGCATCGGTTTTTTTCGTATTGCGGGAGTTGATATGCAACATAATTCGCATATTTTTATTACGCTCAAACCGTCCGCAAACGACATAAAAGAATCGTTGATAACAAATATTACGCCAAAAAATCTTATTGAAACGTCGATTTATCTGGCGGTTCGGCAAGTTTTTGAGCATACTTGGGAAAATGACCGCGACCAGTTTCTCTATCCAAACGACGGTTTTAAGAAGGACAAGCAATTTCAAAATAATTGTTTAATTTATGCGTTGTTTCACAGTCAAAATAAGGTGAGCGCCAATGACGGCGTGAATCATTGGATACCGTTTCGGGCGAAAGAGGTCAAGGCGAAATCGAATTTTGAATCTGATTTTATGTATAAATTTTTATGCGGGCGTAATATTATACCGGAACATTTAGCAAGTTCGGCTATGACTTCGGCGGCGCATAAAGTTTTGAGTACGGGTAAATTATTATGGACTTATTATCAAGAAACAATCAAATCAGACGGCAACGCAAACGTCAACGCCTCTTTATACAACATCCGCGAATATTTCAAAAAACGTAACCCCGAAACAAACAGAATAAACGCAAAAGCAATCGACCAAAATTTCAACGAATTAGACCAAGAACTAAAAAACGCCTTAAAATCACTAGCTGAACAAATAAAACCAAAAACATACGAATACAGATTTTTACAAGAATAAAGTTAGGGAATAGTAAATAAGAAACAGCGTATAAAATTTAAGCAATAACTTTTTCGTTACAAAAATTGTCCCCCCTGTCCCTCATGTCTCACTTGTCCCCCCCGTCCCTCAAAAATCGCCAAAACGTAATTGCTAAACAAATTTTCAGTGAACAATTACAAAAACGCAATCAATAGCGGTTGAGTACAACCGCATGCAGGCGAGACGCCCGCGATCCGGCAAACGATTTTTCGTTACAAAAATTGTCCCCCCTATTCCCTATTCCCGAATTCCGAATTTAAAACCCTTTAACCTTTTTTTAAAAATGATGAGAAATTTAACAATAATCGTTTTGATGTTTACGTTGTCAATGTCCTTGTCAACGTCTTTATTTGGACAAGACGGCGGCGCTGCAAATGTGCAAAAGCAATCTCTTGAAAGTCGTTCAAAACAGATTGCGGCTTTATTGCAGCGATTGCCGGCTAGTGTTGGCAGACCTATTTTTGATCGCGACGCTTGGATCAAATTACCTGAAAATAATATTGTAAAAACGGCAGATAAATTAGCAAAAACTGCAATTCCCGAATTGCCGGAAACGCTTTACAAAGAATATTATCGTAACGGTAATCGTACAAATTACCAAAATATGCGCAACCAAAAATATAAAAGATTACAAATATTTACGCTTGCCGAATGTATTGAAAATAAAGGGCGATTCATAAAACCGCTAGAAGAAACCATCAAATCAATTTGCGACGATAAAAGTTGGCTTTTACCGGCTCACGATCCAAACGGCAAAGTTTACGACGGTGAAATAATCCGTATTGATTTAATGTCTTCTCATACGAGTTGCGAGCTTGCTTTGGCGTCGTTGTGGCTTGGCGATAAGTTGTCGTTTGACGTTAAAAAGTTGATTGTTGACAATATTGAGCGCCGGACATTTCAATCTTATGAAAACGCGGTTAATTCCGGCAATAACGGCGGGAATTGGTGGATTACCGGCAACAATAATTGGAATGCCGTTTGTCATTGTAATATGGTTTGTACTGCGCTTGCGTTGATTGACGATGTTGAAAAGCGGGCGTGGTATATTGCGGCGGCGGAGAAATTTATTACGTATTTTCTGAACGGTTTCACGGCAGACGGTTATTGTAGCGAAGGTATTGGTTATTGGAATTATGGATTTGGACATTTCTTGCAATTAGCCGAAATAGTTTATCAAAATACAGGCGGCAAAGTCGATTTTTTCAAAATGCCAAGAGTACGCGAATGCGCAATGTTCGCTTTCAAAATGGAAGTTACGCCCGAACTCTACGCCGCTTTCGCAGATTGCTCCGTAAACGCAAAACCTGATAAATCAATAGCAAAATTCGCAAGCAAAAAATTCAATTTCGGATACGAAAATTATGAAAATTATCAAGACGTTTTAAGCGACTTAAAGACAACGGCGGTTTTTTGCTTTCCCAATTCCGCTTCAAAAATGCCAAAAACAGCGCCGCAACCGACGCCGCTCGCAGAGTTACGTTCTGATTTTCCTGAAGGCGGAGTTGTAATATTGCGACCGTTCCCAAACGCAAAAAACCAACTCGCAGCCGTAATCAAAGCCGGACATAATGCGGAACATCATAATCATAACGATATTGGTTCATATACAATTATGTATGCCGGAAAAACGCCGCTACTCGATCCAGGCGGCGAAGTTTATACAAGAAGAACTTTCAGCGCTAAACGTTATGAAAGCGCTTTATTAAATTCTTTCGGACATCCTGTTCCGGTCGTAAATGGTAAATTACAAAAAACCGGAAACGACGCAAAGGGAAAATTTATCGCAAAAAATTTCGCCGATGAAAATGATTCTTGTACGATAGATTTTGCCGCCGCTTATGCGCAGAAAGAAATAAAAAAATTAGAAAGAACTTACAATTACGCACGCAAAATTGACGGAAAACCGAATCAATTTACCGTAACTGATGAAATCGAATTCGAATCAAACGGAACATTTGAAACTGCGTTGTTGACTTATCAACCTTATATCAATAAAACCCAAACAAAAATTCATAATCAAAACGAAAATATAACTACCGAAAATTACGAAATAGAATTACTTATCGGAGAAAATGACAACGAAAAAATTAAAGTCATAATCGCAGCAACCGAAAACGAAAAAATTTTACCGTTAAAAATAAACATTACCGAAATAAACGAACACCCGCTCGCAAAAATAAAACCAATAAGAATAGGATGCAAAATCAATAAAAAAATACAAAAAGCAAAAATCAAAACAATTATCACGCCAGCAATATAAAAACAAGATAACCGTTCACAGAAATTTAAGCGATAGATTTTAGGGATTAGGGAGTAAGGAATAGGGAGTAAGGAATAGGGAGTAAGGAATAGGGAGTAGTTTTTTAGAAAACTAGAGAACAGATTTTTTGTTACGAAAAATCGTCAGAAAGATCGCAGCCGAGACGCCTGCATTCCAGAATCGCGGGCGGGATGCCTGTGTTCCTTCAGATTCGCAGGCGAAACGCCTGCATCCCAGGATCGCAGGCGTCTCGCCTGCATTTTAGGATCGCGGGCGTCTCGCCTGCGTGCGGTTGTACTCAACCGCTAATGATCGATGTTAAAATCTCAAGCGTCTTTTTGTTTGCCTTTCGGCAAAGTGCAGGCGGGACGCCCGCGATCCGGTGGTCTCGCATGCCTTTTGGGATCGCAGGCGAATTTATATCTCAACCGCTAATGAGCGATGTTAAAATCTCAAGCGTCTTTTTGTTTGCCTTTTGGCAAAGTGCAGGCGGGACGCCTGCGATTCTTCGGTCTAATCTGTGGACAATTCCGAATTTTGAATTTTGTATTTTGAATTTAAAAATAGTTTTGTTTTTATGAATTGTTTTATTTTTTTGTTTAATTTTGTTGGGGCGATATTTGTTATTTGTTGTGCGATGTTATAGGCGGCGATAAAATTTCCGTTACGTAAATTTATGCGTAATAATTTTTGCAATTTTTTATATTTAATAGCCAAATTGTGCAATATTGAAACGTCGCTTCCGCACAATTGGCAATTATCTTGCCATTGCTGTATTTTAGAACAAGTCGGACACTTAAATTTAACATCGTTTATTTCCAGATCCATAAAATTTTACCTCCGTACAAATCATAACGGTTTTAAATTGTTCTTGCGTGAATTTACGTTTATTTTTTTCTGTTTAGGTAACTTCTAAAAAACAGTTTTTTGTTTATTAACCGCCAAGAACACAGAGTTCGCAGAGAAGAATTTTTTTAAAATATTTTAAATCAAAAAGTCAATTATAATATTAAATAACATTTCGATTCCAATTAAAAATTTCCTCTGTGATCTTTGTGTTCTCTGTGATTAATAAAAATAAATCTGTGGTTTTTAGAAGTTTCTCTTTAGGGTATCTCTAAAAATTCATTTTTTTGTAAAAAGGTAGGCGATGTTTCGCCGAAACATCGCAATAGAGTTTATGATACCAATAAATTGTAATAATTCATAAAGTCTAAAATATGTTTAT
>JAISLW010000093.1 GCA_031277105.1 Planctomycetaceae bacterium
TTAGTTGATAATCATTCCGTAGGGCGCTGCCCTACGCTAATGCTTGTCGCCCCGATGGGGCTAATATAAACACAATTTTCGATTCAAAAAATATAATACCGAATAATTACAAATCGCCAGTACGTAATTTGCTAAACAAATTTTTGTGAACGGTTACTAATTATGGGCTTCTCTAAAAATTCATTTGTTCAGTTAAGCGGCGTTTCGCCGAAACGCCGCATTACGGTTTACAATATCAATAAATTTTAATATTTCGCATGTCTAAAATAAACATATTTTTGAATCAAAAAATATTTATACGAATAGTTATGTTGTTAAAAAACATGATTTTTAATGCGAACAATAAAAAAACTCTACTTAAATTTCGTGAACAGTTACATTATTTTAAACTGTTCGTACTTGAATTTTCGTTTGATGGATCGTTTGACTATTGGTTTCGTTATTGTTTCATCTAGTTTATGTACATTTCATTTCATGCGGAATTAAAATATAAAATTACTATCACAATTACAATAATGAATAGTTACAATAAATATCTCAAATATCATTAACTCCAAAAATACAATTCAACATAAAATTAAAAATTAATTTCGACTTTTACATTCCGAATTTTTTAAAAATTATTTTTTAATTTTTTCTTTTACGTTTCCAATATCAGTAACGATTTTGTATCCTACGGAGGCGATTCTTTTTTCGAGGCAATGTCTGCATTCGGCGGCTTCTTCTCCGGTGCAAATTTTATTGTCGTACAATTCATATTTTTTGCGTACATTTACGGGCGATAAATTTGGCATTACAACATTTGCCCCCGCCGCAATTCCCAACTCGCGCCCATACGGATCAATTGTGCCAAGCGCAGTTGTCGCCGGAATTAACGCATAAGGAAATATTAAACGCAATACCGAAATTAAACGCAACGTCAATTTCAAATCGCCATTCTTGAAAAATTGGAACGGCGTCTGATGATGCGCAATAAACGGCCCAATACCAATCATTGCCGGTTGTAATTCTTGCAAAAAACGGAGGTCGGAAATAATATTCTGAACCGTCTGATAAGGAGAACCTACCATAAAACCGGCGCCAGTTTGATAGCCGATTTGTTTCAAGTCAAAAAGGCAACGCTTGCGGTTGTCAATTGTCATCTCCGCAGGATGCAATTTGACATAATGTTCCGCGTCCGCCGTCTCATGCCGGAGCAAATATCTGTTTGCCCCCGAATCAAAAAATGACTTGTAACTCTGATACGACTTCTCGCCAAGAGATAATGTAATTGCGCAATCGGAGTATAATTTACGTATCGTCGCAACTATTTCGCAAATCGTATCGTCGTTATAAAAATTGTCCTCGCCGCCTTGAAGTACGAATGTACGATAACCAAGTTCGTACCCAACGCCGCAACAAGTCAATATCTCCTCACGCGACAATCTATAACGTTCAAGTTCGCGATTACTACGCCGTATCCCGCAATAAAAACAATCATTACGACAATAATTCGACAACTCAATCAAACCCCGAACATAAACGTCAACCCCATAATATAATCGCCGAACACCATCCGCAACAACACGCAACTCAACATCAAAAATATCCGACGACAACAATCGCTCAAACTCAATATCTGTAAGATCAGACTCCGAAAATAATTTTTGAACCAATTCAGACATCTTTTTAAATTAATAAATTTGGAATTAAGGATATTACCATACCTGTTCGTACTTGAACTTCATTGACGTCGTAAACCGTAATGCGGCGTTTCGGCAAAGTATTTAATTTTTTTAGCCGCCTACCTGAACAAATAAATTTTTAGGGACGCACAATTACAATTATCGTTACAAAAAATCAAATTAAAAAACGCATTCGCAAGTGTAATGAGTATAAACGCAATTTTCGATTCAAAAAAATATAATACTAAAATAATACTGGATAGTTGCAAATCGCCGATACGTAATTTGCTAAAAAATTTCCGTGAACGGTTACTAATATTACTTCCTTTGTTGTGATGTGAATTTATTATTCTGCTTCGAGTAAATTTTGTTGTTAGAGTTTGTTTTCGTATTGTTGTTGCAACATTGGACAATCGACGAGTTTTAGAAAATCATTTTTTGACAAATGGCATTGTCTTGACATTTGAGCAATCAAATCGTCTGATAAATCTTTGTATTTTGTACCGTGACTGACTTTTGTTTTCGTAATCAATTTTCCGTTATGCCGGAAAAAATAATACCGGTGATCTTTATTTGTCTGAAGTTGGAATCCTTTTTGTGAAAGAGCGGTTTCAATTTCTGTTCTTTTACGTGTTGCCATTATTTTTACTCCTCATTATTTGTATGTAGGTAAATTTCTTGTTTATTATATTCTTGTTTACGTTCTTCATCAGGTTGTTTTGCGCAATGTTCTAATTGTGTTTCAATTTTTGTCGATATTTTCTCCTCAATACTTGCCAGTAGATTATTTTTTTGTTTAATAAATTCTTTTCCCAGTTTTTCGTCCGGTTGTTTTGCGCAATATTCCCATTGCGTTTCGATTTCGGCGGATAATTCTTCCTCAAGTTCTTTACGCGTTTGAGCAATAACGTCAATGCCAAGTTTTGGATATTGTAAAGTCATAAACTGGCATGATTCTGTCAATTTAGGCGATAGCGTCAATGGTTTCTTAAAAATGAGTTGCCCACCCTTATACGGAAACGACGTCAATAGAAAATCAGACAAATCAAGGAACTGAATATTATTAACGTCGGTAATTTTTTTTGGAATTTCTCGATTTTGTTCGCCGTATGTTATATTACCTGTTATTTGTAGAAGTTCGCGTCGATTCTGAAATAATTCCATTTCAATTTTATCCGTATAATAACATTTTAGTTTCGTTTGAGTTGGCGGATATTTTAAAGTAATACAACGACTCTCAAAATCCATTTTGACCAAATGCCCTGTTACAACTTGTAACGTTGTTACTTCCTCTGTTAATATTTTATCATCCTCCTGAAGTTGTTTAAGTTTTTGTATTGCTTTATTGTTTAATTGTATTTTTCGATCATATTTTTTACCGCTAATTTCCAATTGCCATCTTTCACCAAGCGGCGGAATAATTGTTTGAAAATTAGAGTAAACGCGCTTACGAAGGATTGGATTGGTAATTAGCAAAAACATATTTTTTTCACCTTCAATTCCTAAACTATAAAAACATTGTTTTATCTTTTCACCAACCTTTGTTGTAATTAAGTCGCTTTCATAAGAATATGAATTATTATGACCAAATACCACTGATAATTCATAACTGCCCGATCTGGGAATTCCGCAACGTACAGAAAAGAGCTGTTTTTTTTCTTTCGGTATCTTGCCAGACGGCAAAATATTTAACTCGTCTTTCGCAATATCAATGACAATTTTTTGTAACCCATGTAAAATTTTTGTCAATACTTCTACATCGACAAAATGATCGTCTTCAAATAGATTGAAAATACGTAAATCTATTTGTTCGGGTTCATATTGTATCGTTGTCATTAGTTTAACTCCTTCTGTGAAATTCTATACACAGTTCGTATTTGAATTTCAACGATTTTAAAGCGTCAAAACCTGCCGTCCGAAAGCTAGGCAGGCGAAGGTCAATCGCAAATTAAAGTACGAACAGTTTTAAACTGTTCGCACTTTAATTTTCATTTTTTTATTTGATTTTTTGTAACGATAATTGTAATTATTTTTCGCCATGACGAGGGCAATTCGTAAAGCCTGCCGTATTGATGCGGGCTGTTACGAATTGCTTCTAGCGGGGCGAAACGTAACGTAATTTATTGATCAAAAAATTTGCTACTCAATAGTTGCGCGTATTTTTTAATAACCGTAATTTTAAAGTGCGAGTAGTATATTACGTCCATAATTTTCTATCTAATGTTCTGTAGGTGATTGCTTCGAATATGTGTAAGGGAGAGATTTGTTTTATGTTATCTAGGTCTGCGATGGTTCTTGCGATTTTTAGTATTTTGTCGTGTGCTCTTGCCGATAATCCGAAGTCGTTCATTGCTCTTTGTAGTTGTGCGTGTCCTTCTTCTGTTAGCGAGCAATGTGTGATGATTTGTTTGTGTGTCATATCGGCGTTGTAATTTACGCGTGATTTATGGAATCTTTTTGTTTGTATTTCGCGTGCTGTTATGACTTGTTTTTTAATTTCTTCGCTTGATGTTCCTGGCGTTGTTGCGGACAATTCGACGTAATCGACGGGCGGCACTTCGATATGAATATCAATTCTATCTAGTAATGGTCCGCTTACGCGGTTCATGTATCGTTCAATTTCGGGCGGCGTGCAACGGCAACGTCGTCGCGGATCGTTACGGTAACCGCAGGGGCAAGGATTTAATGCGGCTATTAAAATAAAGTTAGCGGGAAAGGTGCTGGTTTGTGAGACGCGTGCGATTGTTACGGTTCCGTCTTCGAGGGGTTGGCGTAGTACTTCCAATGTTCGTCTGTTAAATTCGGGCAATTCATCTAAAAATAAAACGCCGTTATGTGCGAGGCTGATTTCGCCTGGGCTTGGCGGCGAGCCTCCGCCGACTAATCCGGCTTCGCTGATTGTGTGGTGAGGTTCGCGGAAGGGTCTGGTTGCGATAAGCGGCATATCTTTTTTCAAGTAGCCGAGTACGCTATAAATTCTAGTTGTTTCGAGCGACTCGTCTAGCGTCAATTTTGGCAAAACTGTGCTGAAGCGTTTTGCGAGCATTGTTTTGCCGGTTCCGGGCGGTCCGATCATCAGGATATTGTGTCCTCCGGCGGCGGCGATTGTAATTGCGCGTTTGGCGGACTCTTGACCGCGAACATCGGAGAAGTCTATTTCGTATTCGGAGAGGCGTTCAAACATTTCGAGGTTGATGGCGGGCAAGGGTTCAATAGCAATTTTATCGGTAATGAAGGCGACGGCTTCGTTGAGTGATGTTACGGGATAGACGTTGAGACCTTCGACGACGGCGGCTTCGGCGCCGTTTTCGTGTGGGACGATCAAGTTTTTAACGCCGCTAGATTTTGCCGCTAATGCTATTGACAATGTTCCTTTGATTGTGCGTAAATTACCGTCGAGCGCTAATTCGCCAACTATGCCGAACTGGTTTAATTTATCTGCCGAAATCTGGTTACTGGATGCAAGAATGCCTAGTGAGATGGGCAAGTCGAATGAAGCGGCGTGTTTGGGCAAGTCGGCGGGCGCTAAATTGACTACTATGCGGTGGGCGGGATTGGTGTAACCTGCGTTGTCGATTGCGCGTTCTGTGCGAAACACGCTTTCTTTGACGACTGTTTCGGGCAAGCCGACGATGATAGTTTTGGGTTGACCGAACTCGGCGCAATCAACTTCGACTTCAACTGGAACCGCATCTATACCAAAAAGAGAAAACGTCTTCAACTTAACTATCATCGAAATAATTTAGTATTTAAAAAGTCCTTATAACAATGTACAAAATTTGTAAAAAAGGCGTCTATATACTGCTCGTACTTGAAATTCAGCGATTTAAAAGCGTCAAAGCCTGCCGTCCGAAAGCTAGGCAGGCGAAGGTAAACGCAAACTCAAGTACGAATAGTTTAAAATTTGTAATCGTTCACGAAAATTTAAGCGACAAGTTTTAGGGGTTAGTGAGTGGGTGATAGGGAGTAGGCGAGTAGTTTTTTAGAAAACTAGATAATAGTTTTTTGTTATAAAAAAAATTGTCCTACTTATCCTTTAAAAATCGCCAGTACGTAATTTGCTAAACAAATTTCCGTGAACGGTTACAAAATATCAAATTTCTAGAGATACCTTAAAACGGTTATTTACAAAACCGTGTAATTCTAACAAAAAAAAACTATAACAAAAGAAGGACCAATCGTCAAAAAATTTCTCACTAATGGCAACTTCTAATAACCAGTTTTTATTGTAACTGTTCACGAGATTTTAGAAGTGTGGAGTTTTAGATGATATGTGTATGGTGTAGGTGGTAGATTTATTGAAAGTCTGTTGCGATGTAAATCTCGTTCATTGCCGGTTGACTACAACCGCATGCAAACGAGATGCCTGCGATCCGTCAATCTGTCCTATCTTGTCCCTAAAAAAATCCTTCTAATCTGACTAATCTTTGGACAAAAAAATCGTTCCACAGATTACGCAGATTAAAAAGATTATTTTAAATTTGAAAGCAAAATCTTTAATTCCGAATTAAAAAAAGCCCGCCTACCTACGAGGTAAACGGGCCAAAGGGTAATTAGAATGTTCGTCAAGTTGCAAAATTATTCGCTTTGATAGTCTCTAAAATTTTCATTTGCGTAAGGTAGGCGATGTTTCGCCGAAACATCGCAATACGTATGAAATGATTATTAAACTTTAATAATTCATAACGTATAAAATAAATATATTTTCGACATTATAAAATATTAAAATTTATTAGCGCCCCAAAATGTAATGCGGCGTTTCGGCGAAACGCCGCCTACCTGCAAAATGAATTTTTATAACGTTCACAAATTTTATTCTGTCTTTTTGTTTTTCCTTCGTCTAATAGCCAGAGCGAGTCCGCCGCAAGTTAGACAAATCAACAACGTCGCAGGTTCAGGCGTTGGATTAAATGAGTGAGCAAATTCTTGCTGGTCACTTATGTTGATTTCGCCAAGTGCGCCAAACCAAATTGGATTATCACTATTGTTAACATTGCGAACAATAAATTCAAGTGTATTCGTGGCATTTAGCGCAAACAATCCATGATCAATAAGGTCATCTAAACTAACCGATCCGGTAACCCCTAATGTAATAGCATTGCCGTTTGAAAGACCGGATGTGCCTTTTAGACTTGAGTATTTAGTAATCTCTTGACCATTAAGAAAAATACCTTCCAAACCATCATCCATTTGCATACTAATATCTATATTCAGAAACAATCCTGATAAATCAAGTATTTCTGGCGACAAAAATTCAGTCTGAAAAGCATAATATCCAGGTGAATCGATGTCTTTAGCGATATAAGGAGTACCTTGAGAGTTGGTGAACGGTCCTGTTTTGGCTTCGGCGGTGGTAACAAAATGATTACCAAAAGTCATATCTTGCATAACATTCCCGTAATTCAAATTGCCGCCTTTTGACAAAGTTTTATCTGGATTAGCAACTGTTGAAAAACCGTTTACATAATTCTTAAAAACTTCTTCTATAATATCTGCTTTCTTACCAGCAACCGTATTGCTTGGGGCTTGTAAAAGTCTTGCTACTTGCCATGCGTTTGTATCGCCTGTTGTGATATTCCACGATTGAAGCATATCGGCGTTAGCGAATGTACAAAAACCGATCAGACATGCGAAACTGATTGTAAAACTAACAAGAGTTTTTTTCATTTTCTAGCCTTAAAATCCTTTCTGTTTGAAGTTGAAATTTTTTGACGTTTCTAAAAAATCATTTGCGTAAGGTAG
>JAISLW010000116.1 GCA_031277105.1 Planctomycetaceae bacterium
TAATATTTCGCACGTCTAAAATAAATATATTTTAGGCTTTATGAATTATTAAAATTTATTGGTATCATAAACTCCATTGCGATGTTTCGGCGAAACATCGCCTACCTTTTTACAAAAAATGAATTTTTAGAGATACCCTAAAGTTTTTTTGTTCAGAAAAATTAGGTAGAAATAAGGTTTGTTAAAGAGCGTATTAGAATTTTAAACTGTTCGCATTTGAGTTTTCGTTTACCTTCGTCTGCCTAGATTTCAGACGGCAGGCTTTGACGATTTTAAATCGATGAAATTCAAATACGATCTGTATAGAGAAACATCGAATGATGGATCGGTTCTCCCAATAATGCATTTTTAGAGATACCCAATTTAACATCAATCAATTTAACATCAATAAATTTAACATCAATAAATTTTAAGCGCCGGCAGGTATAATTCGTAATGTTTAATGCTGTTTGTCCATTTTGTTTTCAACGTTATACGCTTGACGATTCTTATATTGGCAAGACGGCTTGTTGTCGTCAATGTAAGCGTATGTTTAAGTTGGAAGAGGACGATACGGCTACTAATTTGGGACCGTTAATAATATCCGAAGCGCGTAGTAGCGATTCAGGTTTTGAAATCAAACAATCATCGCCGCAACTTATCGCCGTCAACTCCGACATTAAAAAACAACAAGTCGCTAACCCAAAAATTGAAAAACGATTTGACCCCGAATCCGGAATGTGGAATATTGGCGATGTTGTGCTTGGAATATACGAAGTGATTCCGATTTCTGGCAACGAGCCTTTTTCTGAAGGCGGCGTCGGCGTTGTGCATCGCGTTTATCATCGCGAGTGGGACATGGAACTTGCCGTCAAAAGTCCGAAGCCGCACGTATTCCAAACGGAATCCGGCAAGTTGAATTACGAGAAGGAAGCGCAAACTTGGATAGAGCTAGGTTTGCATCCGAATATAGTTACGTGTTATCTTGTTCGTCGTATTTCTGACATACCGCGATTGTTTGCGGAATTTGTGAACGACGGCAGTTTGAAACAATGGATACTTGACGGTCGTCTTTATAGCGACGGCAAACCTGCGGCGTTGTTACGGATTTTGAATATTGCAATTCAGTCTGCGTGGGGTTTGGAACATGCGCATTCGCAGAAGTTATTGCATCTTGACGTTAAGCCGGCGAATATAATGATGTCCGGTCAAATTGCAAAAGTAACAGATTTCGGTCTAGCGCAAGGAATATCTGAAATTGCGATTTCGGAATCGGATGCGGATATTAAGCGGCGTATTCCAATTGCGGCGGGCGGTATGACGCCGGGGTTTTGCTCGCCGGAACAATACGAATCTTTTGAAAAAACGAAGAATCACGATTTTGACAATTTACCTGAAATTACGTTGCAATCTGATATTTGGTCGTGGGGCATAAGTTTATTTGCGATGTTTCACGGACGTGCGCCGTGCAGAAAAGGCGGTCAAACGGCGCGTAAAGTCTTGGAGATTTTTTTACGCGAACCTGTAGAGTCGGAACGTCCGTTGATGCCGCCTCAAGTTGCGGAGTTATTGTTTAATTGTTTTGAGTTAGATCCGTCGCGTCGTCCGGCGACGATGGGCGAAGTTGCGGAGAAGTTGACGGCGATATATCGCGAGTTGTCTGGCGTTGCGTTTCCGCGTTCTAAACCTGTTAGCGCTACTTGGACGCCGGAAACGATAAACAATCGCGCCGCTTCAATGCTAGATTTGGGCAAGCCTGCAGAGGCAAAACAATTACTCGATCAAGCGGCGGAGTTGCAACCTTGGCATCCCGAAGTTACGTACAATCAAACGATACTTCAATGGCGGGCGGCGCAAATAACGGACTTGCAGGCTGTAGAAAAATTGGAAGCGTTAGTCAAGGCGCGGACTCAAGATGCGAATGCGATTTATGCGCTTGCCCTAGCGCAACGCGAGCGCGGCAACTTAAAAACGGCAATCGAAGAAACAAGTAAAGCGATGGAAATAGAGTTGCGCGAAGAGTACAGACGGGCGTTTATTTCGATGGAACGTATTTTGAAGCGGACGGCGCGGTGTGTTGAGCGTATTCAAATTACGGCTGGATTTGAGGGGAATATTTGTGTTGACAGTCGCGGCGAGTTTATTTTGGTGGAGAAGTTATTGTCAGATTTGGGCAACAGCGGCAACGGCAATATTAACGTAAATGTCAATAGTAAATTTGTCGAAATTATACAATCGGCGACAGGTCAAGTTTGGCATAAATTCACGCCGTCCGATATAAAAAACGGCGAATGGCAAGTGGCTTTAAGCGATGATTTATTGTGGGAGTTGGTCAAGGAAACAGGCGACAACGGACAAGCGAGCGTAATGTTGCGGCGTATCGGCGCTAAATCAAGCGAAGCGAAATTCCAATTAGTAGAATGGTCGCAAAATTTATCCTTGTCATCGTCTAACGTTGTTACCGGCAAAATTTATAGCGGTCGCATCAACGGCGATTGCGCTTCTATTGTTCGCAATTCGGACGGCGTTGAGGTTGGCGTTTTGATTGGGCATGAGGGGGTGATTACGGGGTTATCATTTAGCGCCGACGGCAGGTTTGCGTTTACGGGAGGTTCGGACAGAACGTTAAGGTTATGGGAGTTGCCGGTGACGCGTTGTTTGAGAACTTTTTTGTCGATTGGCGGCGCTGCGATGGCGGTTTATTTGGACAAAAGCGGCGAGTTTGCGTTGTCGTTAGAATCGGGCGGTTTGGTTCGGATTTGGGACGTATCGATTTTATGTTCGGGGAATTTATTTCATGCGCCGCTTCTGTTGTCGCATGTAACGAGTTCGGAAGAAGCGGGGCGGCGGCAATCGGAAATGAATAATTATTACGACAAAATTAGGGAATCTGTTCAGCAATTAGATTACGGCGGCGCAATTTCATTTATCTCAAAAGCGGCGAAATTATCCGGTTGGGAAATGATGCGGATGAAGTTGGATGCGGAAGGAATATTGAATAATATTGAGCGTCATTCGCGTAAACGGTCGTTGTCGGGAGTGATTTGTTCGTCGATTTTTGAGGGTCATTTTGACGCAATTTCGGCGGTAGTGATTTCGGCGGACGGCAAGGTTGCGGCGTCGGCGGGGCGGGACGTAGTAATAAGGGTGTGGGATATTTTGGGGCGGCGTTGCGTTAATGAGTTATCGGGGCATAGCGATTGGGTGCGTAGTATTTGTATGACGCGGGACGGACGGTTTCTGGTTTCGGGAAGTTGGGACGGAACGGTTCGCGTGTGGAATATTTTAACCGGAAAATGCGTCAGAATAACAGACGAAAAAATAAAATCAATTACAAAAATCGCTATAAATCCGCAAGGCAGAACAGTCGCAATTGCAACGGCACACGGAAAAATAATTTTTTGGGACGTGTTGACAAGTAGCGTTAGTGGAAGTTTGGTAATAGGAACGGGGAGTATAAATGCGATTAAATTTAGTTGCGACGGCGAGTATATGATTATCGGTTGTGAAGACGGCAACGTATTATTATGGCGTTTGCAAAATGGCTCGCCGGAACGAATTTTGAACGTTCACAAATCGCCCGTAACAGACGTAACGATAGCGCCAAATTTATCGCGAGTAATCTCGGCGGACAAAGAAGGAAGTTTATTAGTTTGCGATCTGGCAACCGGATGTAGTGAAAATTTTATCAAGGGACATTTGAGTGAAACAACGGGAGTAATTTTTTTATCGGATAGTAAATTTTTTATCTCATGCTCGCGCGACGGAAAAGTAATGGTATGCTCTACCGGCAACAACAATAGCAACAGCAACAACAACAGCAACAACAGTAACAATATTATCAACGGCAATATTGGCAATGTTAATATTAGCAACAATAATATTAGTAATGTTAATATTAGCAATGTTAATATTAGCAATGGAAATATTGGTGGTATGAATTTGGTTTTGGGCGAGGTTGAGCATTTGGCTTCTGTTTCTTCGATGTCGGTTGATGTTAGTGGCGGTTGTGTTGTTACGGGGAGTGAGGATGCGGTTGTGCGGGTATGGAGTTTGTATTGGGACTATGAATTTCCAGGGTGGTCGGACGTAACGCCGGAAGCAGAAAAAATGATAAAGATTTTTTTAAACTTGTACAAAAACAACAAAAACATAAATGAACAAAATAAACAACAAATAAACATGACTATTGTGAAGCGTATAATAACAGACATGGAACATCACGGTTTTGGATTCGTCATGCCGATTAAATTAAAAGAAAAAATCATACAAACGTTAGAAGAAAAATAATCGCTCGCAAAATAGTAACAGATTGCGAAAATTTTAAGCGACAAATTTTAGGAATTAGTGGATAGGTGATGTGATTAGTTTTGTTAATTTTAAAGAAGGATCGCGGGCGTCCCGCCTGCATTCCAGGATCGCGGGCGTCTCGCCTGCATTTCAGGATCGCGGGCGTCTCGCCTGCAAGCGGTTCTACTCAACCGCCAATGATAGAGTTTTTGTAACCGTTTACGGAGATTAGTTTAGTAAAATTCATATTGGTCATTTTATTGGATATTTGGAATAGACGTTATGTTAGCGATAATTTTTGTTACAATAATTGTTGATCAACATAACTATTCAGTATGCGTTTATTTTTTGG
>JAISLW010000160.1 GCA_031277105.1 Planctomycetaceae bacterium
ATGAATTTGAAATAAATTCACGTCCTGACAAGGAAATGAAAGCGATAAAAAAGTGGCATTCTCGATTTAGTAATTTTTTGTCCGCAACTAGCCGTATCTCTGAAACTAGCAAAGAGGATCCAATGTCTAGCGAAAAATGGAAACGCGTACCTACAATAAAAGATTATCAGAATTTTGAGTCTGAATTATCTGACGGTACGTTGAAAAATTTTGTTAAATTTCGTCGCTTGTTGATGGCTATTCCAGAAGATAGAAGCATGAATTTACCGACGCTCGAAACAACAAAAACATTTCGTGATATTAGCAATTATCTTGATACATTACATCCGCTTGAACAAGGTTATTTGATGATTTTAGCAATGAGATATTTTGAAGAGGACGAAGAAATGAGTAACGAAATAAATCCGAATTATCTCCGAATGAAATATCTGTTAATTCCTAAATTACCCAAATCTGAACGTGCAAAATATATTGATGATATTGAAAACAAAGAGTACAAAAATATTTTGCTAAACAGCCCCGAACCCGACAACAAAACGGAACAACAAACTGATTTAACTAATCCTCAAAAAAGTCAATCAGAAAAAAACTCATCTTGTGGATTCATAACAGCCTTTATTGTAATATTATTCATATTAGCAATAATAGGAATAATATTCGTACAAAAAATATTTCACGACGAGTCTAAACTATAAACAAATCGTATTTGAGATTCTGCGATTTTAAAGCGTCAAAGTTTGCCGCACGAAAACTAGCCAGGCGAATGTAAAAGGTAACTTCTAAAAAATACAAATTTATTTTTATTAACCACAGAGAACACAGAGAAAATTTTGTAACCGTTCACGAGATTTTAGAAACGTGGATCTTTCGTGGATAGGGAGTAGGTGATAGATTTATTGTTACGAAAATTGTCCCGATATACGCTACACGCTATTAACTAAAATCTTTTGCTTAAATTTCCCGTGAACGGTTACTTTCCCCCCTTATTGACATATTGGTTTTGATCGTTGATAGTTATTAGGCAGTTTATGGTATTGCGGTTTTGTTTTAATTTAACTTGCAATGAATTTCAGTCGCGGGCTGATATTGGCAAAATTGCAAAACCGTTTTTTGTCAAATATAATCAACCAATTTAATTTTAAAATTAAGTTCGGTATTCCAAAACCATTCACCCTTAATTTAATTTTACAATCTCAACATGTCTGTTTTTCTTGGCATAGATATCGGCACGTCCGGTACGAAAACATTGGCAATCGACGGCAAAGGCAAAATCCTTGCGAGTAATTTACAAGATTATCCTTGCTACGCCCCCAAACCGCTTTGGAGCGAACAATCCCCCGAAGACTGGTGGCAGGCGACAGTTAAATCCGTTCAAAACGTCGTCAAAAAAGCAAAACTTAAACCTTGCGACGTTAAAGCCATCGGACTTTCAGGTCAAATGCACGGCAGCGTTTTTCTTGATAAAAACGATAAAGTAATTCGCAAGGCGATTCTTTGGAACGATCAAAGAACAGTTAAAGAATGCGAAGAGATTACGAGCGCCGCAGGCGGACGTAACGAGTTGATTAAACTTGTATCTAATCCGGCGCTGACAGGTTTCACGGCGCCGAAAATTCTGTGGCTGCGCAACAACGAGCCTCGCAATTTTGAAAAAGTTAAAAAGATACTTTTGCCCAAAGACGAAATACGCCGCAGGTTGACGGGCGAATATGCGACGGAGGTTAGCGATGCGAGTGGAATGTTGTTGTTAGATGTTGCGGCGCGTAATTGGTCGAAGGAGTTGTTGGGCAAACTTAAACTTGACGTCGATTATTTTGGTAAGGTTTACGAATCGGAAGATGTTACCGGTAATTTGACGGCTGAAGTTGCGAAATTGTTGGGTTTGACTACTGATTGTGTCGTCGTCGGCGGCGCCGGCGATTGTGCGGCGGGAGCGATAGGCAACGGCGTGGTCGGCGAAGGTATTTTATCAACTTCAATAGGCACGTCCGGCGTAATGTTCGTTTATAGCGATGAAATCAAAACGGATCCGCTAGGACGTATTCATACGTTTTGTCATGCGGTTCGCGGCAAGTGGCATTTGATGGGCGTAACGCTTGCGGCAGGCGGTTCGTTGCAATGGTTTCGCAATGCGGTTTGTCAAGAGTTATTTGCAACGGCGCGGAAACGTAAAATCGACGCGTATGATTTGTTGACGTATGAGGCGGAACAGACTCCGGCGGGAAGCGAAGGTTTATTTTTCTTGCCATATTTAAGCGGAGAGCGGACGCCGCATGCCGATCCGTTTGCTCGCGGCTGTTTTGTAGGTTTAACGCTGGCTCATAATCGCGGGCATCTTGTACGCAGCGTAATGGAAGGCGTAACTTTTTCTTTACGCGATTCATTGGATATTTTTGAAGGTTTAGGGATTCCGGTCAAGCAGATACGCGCTTCAGGCGGAGGTTCAAAAAGCGCCTTCTGGAGACAGATACAAGCCGACGTGTTCGGACAAAAAGTTGTAACTATAAATTCGGAAGAAGGTCCAGCATTCGGAGTCGCTTTGTTAGCGGCAGTAGGCGCAGGCGAATACAAAAATATTCAAGAAGCATGCAAAGCAACAATAAAAATCGTAAAAGAAACAAAACCAGACCAAAAAACAAAAAAAATATACGACCAAGCAATGCCAATTTACCGCGACTTATACGCCGCACTAAAAGAAAATTTCAAAAAAATTAGCACAAAATAATACTAACCGTTCACGAAAGGGTACCTCTAAAAATTCATTTTTTTTGCAAAAAGGTAGGCGGCGTTTCGCCGCTGTGTTTATTTTTTGGACCGCAATACGCATAAAATTATTATTAAATCTTAATATTCCATAACGTATGAAATAAATTTATTTTAGGCGTTGTGAAATATTAACATTTATTAGCGACATAAACTCTACTGCGGCCCAAAATTAAACACGGGGCGAAACGCCGCCTACCTGAACAAATGAATTTTTAGAGA
>JAISLW010000179.1 GCA_031277105.1 Planctomycetaceae bacterium
TCAAAACAATACGAATATTTCAAACATTTCAAGCCTGTTGACATGATAGGCTATTCAATTTACATTTATCACATCACCCCCGAAGACGCAAACCGAGTACGCCAAGAAATGGGATTGCCGGCATTAAAAGAAATCCACTGATTACAGATGAAACAACAGAGATCGTAAATAAATTTAAAACTTCACAAAAAAACTGTTTTAAACTGTTCGTACTTTAATTTGCGTTTACTTTCGTATAATATCTATTTTTTAACAAAAAAATTTTGGAGAAATTTTATGAGATTTTTATTGACGATAATTTTTGTTTGCTTATTCTCGTATGTCGCTTTTGCATCAGATGCTGATAAAGCATTGGCATTACGAAAGGGAGTAATACAAGAATTTCAGAAAATTGATTGTTTTCATATTCGTTATACAGAACATAGGGCTGAAGAGGGTAAGACGGTTGAGCAAGTTGTAGATTTTGATCGCGGTAAAATACGCAAGGAGCATCTTCCCAATAAAACATTCTATGGAATTAAATCTATTTTTTTAGAAGATTTTATTTATATAAAACATGGTCCAAGACAGATTGACGGCGTAGATCTTGTTGATCCGAAATCTACTATTGCATTTGGATCTGATATATACGATCCAAGAGTTTTGTGTATGGATGTCGCTCCCAATCATACCGTTAGATTAGAAACATGCCTTAATACTCATCAAATCAACAGAAAATTTTCTGTTGAAAAAATAATATTAGATGGTAAAACTGTGAACCATGTTTTTTGGGAAGGACAAAATGAAGTTCATGGATATTCTGAACGAATAGATTATTATATTGATGAACCTAGTTTTCGTATTCTTAAATATTCAGAAATAATTCCTGACCGTCATTATTTAATTGAATCAAAATATACTAATCCTGCTTTCTTACCGTTTCCAACTAAGATTAAATCTGTTCTCAAAAGAGGTAAAGATAAAGAGTATGTTCGTTTTGATCGTACAATAACAATAAACGAAGTTGAGATAAAAAAATCTTTTCCGCCGGAAACGTTTACATTGAAATCGCTTGATTTGCCGCTTAATACTGCTGTAGTGGATTATCGAATTAACCGTCGTCTTGGTTACTGGGATGGTGAAAAATTGGTCGATGATTATGTTCACATGTCAGCACAAAAAGCCAAAGAACTAGAAAATCAAAAAAAACCTTCTTATTTGTTTCGTACTTTTATGATGGTATTAAGCGTTTTGATGGTTTTGGCTGGAATTATTTGGAAGATTATAGCCGTCCAAAAGAAAAAACAAAAAGAGTAAAAATCTGATTACTATGTAATGCATGAGCGTTTCTAATGATTAGGTATTTTACTATTTTTTATCAAAAGTGTATTTCTAAAAAATTCATTTGTCTAGGTAGGCTGCGTTTCGCCCCGTGTTTAATTTTGGGCCGCATTACGGTTTACGACGCTAATAAATTTTATTACTTCACAACGTCTAAAACAAACTATTTTATACGTTATGAATTATTAAGATTTAATAATTATTTTATGCGTATTGCTGCCCAAAAATTAAACGCAGCGGCGAGACGTCGTCTATCTTTTTGCAAAAAACAATTTTTTAGAAGTTCACTAAAATTTTATTTTGCGTCAATTAGTTCTGTTTTGAATAGTTCTGCTATTTTTTTTACGAGTGGATTATTTGCGGCGGCTTCGAATATTGCGCGGTTTTCTTGCGAGGTTCTTGTTTGGGATTGAAATTTTTTGTTTGTTTGTTTTATTTCTTCGTGCAATAATTTTAGTTGTACATTTTTTCCGACTGTTTGGCATAACGCCGCTCTTAGTCTTGGCAATTCTCGTTGGCAATATTCTTTTGTTGAGAGGTTTTGGAAAGTTACGATGAAAACGTCAGGTTTTTCAAATTGAACTTTTAGAAACACAGCCGCCGACGAACCTAACATCCCCTCAACCGAATCAACAGCGCTTTTCCAAATTTCAGTCGCCTTCGATTCATCAATAGCGCCTAATTCAATTGACCATTTTTTTGGCGGACTTTGTTGCTGCTGCGTTTGTGCGGCGCTTGACTGATCGGCGTTTGATTTGGCGGCGTTTGGTTGATTTGCGTTTGATTGATTTGCGTTTATTTTGGCGGCGTTTGGTTTTTGATTATTTTGTTGCAAAATTGCGTTTGGGAAATTTGGCTTAATCGTCGTAATTGTCGCGACGGTTTGTTTGGGCGGATTGGTTTGATTTTGGATATTTGCGGCGCTATTTTGTTGTGAAAATTGCGACGGTTGAACGATGCGTCTCGCTGATTTTACAGTTTCATTTGACAAAACATTTGCATTCGCCGCGGGCAAATTTATCTGAATTTCACCAGTCCGCAACTTGTCCAATAACACGGAAACTAACTGGAAATTATCCAAATACGCAATCCTCACAAGCGCCAATTCCGTTAATACTCTTGTTTGCGTGTTATATTTCATTTTGGAATACGTTTGGTCAAGTATCTGAATTGCGGCTAAAATGCGTTGTATGCCGAAAGTATTTGCGAATTTTGCGGCGCGATCAAATTGACTCGGCGCACAATAAATCAACAACGACGCATTGCCCCCAGAAACAATCACCAGCAAATCCCGCAACATCCCCATCATCTGCTCAACCAAAACCACAAGATCAACGCCCTCCGAAATTGCGTTGTCAATTTCGACAAAAATATTCGCCGTATCGCAACCGGCAATAGATTCCAGCAAACGAAACAACAACTGATCATTCGCCGTTCCAAGCATGTTGTGAATATCTTCAAGCGAAATATGTTGCGGCGCGAAAGAGAGCAATTGTTCGAGTAAAGATTGAGCGTCTCTCATTGAGCCGGCGGCGCGGCGGGCAATCAAATCGAATACGCCGTCGTCTGCGGTTACGCCTTCGTTTTTTGCGATTTCGTCAAGATGATGCGAAATTTGCCTGTTGTCAATTCCGGCAAAATCGTAACGTTGACAACGGGACAAAATCGTAATAGGAATTTTTGTCGGTTCGGTCGTGCAGAAAATAAATTTGACATGTTCGGGCGGCTCTTCAAGAATTTTTAATAAGGCGTTAAACGCTTCGCGAGTTAGCATGTGAACTTCGTCGATGATATAAATTTTGTATTTTGCGCGACTAGGACAGATGGAAGCGTTTAAGCGAAGTTGTCTTATTTCGTCTATTCCTCTATTGCTGGCGCCGTCGATTTCAAGCACGTCAATATCCTCGCCCGTGCTAATCCCAATACAACTATCGCATTTGCCGCAAGGTTGTATCGACGGCCCCGTCATACAATTTAGCGACTTGGAAAAAATACGCGCCGTCGAAGTCTTACCAACTCCGCGCGCGCCCGTAAAAAGATAAGCATGACCAATTCGACCCGTCGAAATCGCATTTGCCAACGCCTGCGAAATATGCGTCTGACCAACAAGCTCGTCAAACGTTTTAGGACGATAACGACGCGCAACAACTTGATAATTCTCCGAACCATTAAAACGATCAACATTAGAATAACCCGTCCCCAAATTAGACGACTCCGCTAAAACCTCCGACTTAACCAATTTCGCCGAACTCTCCGGCTCCTTCAAAACAACAGCCTCGTCCAATTTCGCCGAACTCTCCGGTTCCTTCAAAACAACAGCCTCGTCCAATTTCGATGAACTTGCTGATTCTTTTAAAACAGTAACCTCGTCCGATTTCGTGGAAATTTTCGGTTCTTTTAAATTCGCCGATCCGTCCAAAGTTGTTTCGGATTTAGTTAGAGTTTTAGCGTCCGGTTTTTCGACAATATTTTTATTGACGGTTTGGTCGGCAGGTTGATCAGTTGTTTCGATTACGGTTTGATTTTCGGGTTTGACTGTTTTTTGATCGACAATATTTTCAGATTGTTTTTGCGATTCGTTTACAATTTCGTCTTCGTCTTCCAATCCGATATTAAGTCCTCCGATTCCAGCCAATTTATTCTTTTTAGTTTTTTGCGTAGCCATTTCGTTTTTTAATTTAATATTCTTTTATTTTTTAACTGCTGGGAATTTCTAAAAACCGCAAATTTGTTTTTATTAACCACAGAGAATACAGAGAACGCAGAGGAAATTTTTAATTGGAATCAAAAAATTATTTAATATTATAATTGACTTTTTGATTTAAAATATTTTTTTAAAAAATTCTTCTCTGTGAACTCTGCGTTATCGGCGGTTAAATAAAAACCTGTTTTTAGAAGTTACCTGTTTTAAATTGTTTACGCTTGAATTTGCGTTTAGCGTCGTCTGTTTCGTTTTCGGGCGGCGCTATTTGATACTTGTACATCAATAAATTTCAAGTACGATCCGTAATATAAATTTGCGCCGCCGAATTCAAAAAATACAAGGCAATTTCTAAAAACCACAAATTTATTTATATTAACCACAGAGGACACAGAGGACACAGAGGAAAATTTTAATTGCAATCAAAATGTTATTGAATATTATAATTGACGTTGTATATAAAATAATTTTTGAAAATTTTCTTCTCTGTGAACTCTGTGTTCTTGGCGCTTAAATAAAAAACCGGTTATTAGAAGTTGCCACAATTCAATTAGATTACAATGATAATCTCACAATCGATTATCATCAACACCCTCCACAAAAAAACAAACAAAACCGTCGCACATGCAAACTGCCAAAGACTACAAAAAAAACGGTTGAGACAAAAAATTTTATAATGCAAAATAACAATAAAAATTATCATAATCATAATCATAAACGTTTTGATGTTGATTTTCGTCGGCGTTTGGTTGAGTCGTTGAGTGTTCAATTTGATTCTGAATTGCCTGTTTCGTCTTGTCGCGGGATAATATCGGAGGCGATATTGTCTAATCAGGTAATTGTGATTTGCGGCGAGACTGGTTCAGGTAAATCAACTCAATTACCCAAAATTTGTCTTGAAGTTGGTCGCGGATTGCGCGGGATAATTGGTCATACGCAACCGCGTCGTATTGCCGCGCGTTCTGTTGCTGCGCGTATTGCGGACGAGTTGCAAGTTGGTTTTGGCGATCTTGTTGGTTATAAGGTTCGTTTTGACGAAAAGACCGGTCAGAATGTTTTGATCAAATTAATGACGGACGGGATTTTGCTTGCCGAGTCGCAGACGGATCGTAAATTTTACAATTATGACACGATTATTATCGACGAAGCGCACGAGCGGTCGCTTAATATAGATTTTTTGCTTGGGATGATGAAGCGGATATTGCCGGAGCGTCACGATTTGAAATTGATTATTACGTCCGCAACTATCGACGCTCAACGTTTTGCGGATCATTTTTCGGACGGCAAAATTAATAACGGCAAACCTGCGCCGATAATCGAAGTTTCCGGCAGGTCTTATCCAATAGAAATTTTATACGAAAATTTTGACGAAGATAAATTTGACGAAATTGACAATTATTCTGACGACGGCAACAACAATAGCGGCGTTGAAACGTTTGACGGCAAATTTAATTTGAACGAATTTAAAAATGTTTCACGTGAAACAAATCTAGCGGAAGTTTCGGCGATAATTTCGGCGGTCGATAAATTGGCGAAATTCGGTTCGGGCGATATTCTAATTTTTTTGCCTACTGAGCGGGATATTATTGAAACGAAAATTATTTTGGAACGTTATTGCGGCGCTTGCAAAAATTTACTTGGTCAAACGGAAGTGTTGCCGCTTTATTCGCGGTTGCCTGAAAGCAGCCAGCAACTAATTTTCAAAAAAACGCCGCGCCGCAAAATTATTCTGTCAACAAACGTCGCCGAGTCTTCCTTGACCGTGCCGGGCATACGATACGTAATCGATACGGGCAAGGCGCGGATTAGCCGTTACTCGCCCAGAACGCGGACGCAACGTTTACCGGTCGAGCCTGTTTCGCAAGCGTCCGCCGACCAGCGGGCGGGACGTTGCGGAAGAATCGGCTCCGGAATTTGCATCAGACTTTATTCGGAACGCGATTATTTGCAACGTCCGCGTTACACGGCGCCGGAAATTTTGCGTACAAATCTTGCCGCCGTGATATTGCAAACGAAGGCGTTGCAACTTGGCGAGATTGAGCGTTTTCCTTTTATTGATCCTCCTCAACCGGCGGCGATAGCGGACGGTTATAAGACGTTATTTGAAATAGGCGCAATCGACGCTCAAAATAATTTGACTTCGGTAGGTTTGAAGTTGAGTCGATTTCCGGTTGATCCGCGTATCGGTCGAATGATTTTGGCGGCGTCTGACAACGGCGTTTTAGGCGAGATGTTAATTGTTGCGGCGGCGCTTGAAATCCAAGACCCGCGCGAGCGCCCGCGCGACCAACAAAATAAAGCCGACGCCGAACACGAAAAATTTCTTGACCCGCAGAGTGATTTTATCGGTTATTTGAAGTTGTGGGATTTTTATCAGAACGTCAAATTGAAAACGTCTGCGGGAAGTTTGCGTAAATCTTGCAAGCAAAATTTTCTTTCATTTAACCGCATGAGAGAATGGAATGATATTTATCAACAATTGCAAAATTACGTGAAGGAATTAGGGCTAAAAATCCCCGACCGCAAAGTGGATTTTCAGGAAATTTACGAGCCGTTGCACAAGTCGATTTTGAGCGGCGAATTATCTGGGATTGCAGAACGGAGTACAAATGCAGAATACAATGCGGCAGGCGGCGGCAATGAAGGCGGCGGGAATAATAAGTTTCTAATTTGGCCAGGCAGCGGAGTTCGCAAGTTGCGGACGGCAAAATCAGGCGGACGGAACGGGCAAAAAAATAACGGCGCCGAAACGACGGAGAATAATCGTAACGAAAATTCAGATTCAAATTTTGACTCTAATTCGCAATTAACTGAATTACCGTCTTGGCTGGTTGCGGTGGAGCGTGTTGAGACGGAACGTAAATATTTGCGGACGGCGGCGCGTATAAATCGCAACTGGATCGAGCCGCTTGCGAAACATTTGATCAAGCGGGTTTATTCTGATGCGTTTTGGGATAGCGCGACGGGTTATGTTTATGCGTATGAGCGGGCGACTTTATTTGGATTAGTTTTGGCGGCGCGGCGGCGGGTAAATTACGGAGCGCTGGCGCCGGAATTGGCGGGCGAGATTTTTTTGCGGGAGGCGTTGGTTGCGGGCGATATTGACTGCGATCTTGAGTTTATCCAATACAATAAAATGTTGCTTGAAGAAGCGAAGGGTTTGCGGGCGAAGTTGCGGCGGGCTGATTTGTTGCAATCGGACGAAGCGATTTACGAATTTTACAAAAAGCGTATTCCGGCGGCGCTGGTTTACGACAAGCATTCGCTCACGAAATGGGTCAAGTCTGCGAAACCGGATAATTTATTGATGTCGATGGAGGATATTTTTGACTGCGAAGTTGATGCGGAATTATTTCCGGACAAAATTGAGTTAGGCGGTTTGCGGGCGTTTGAGTTGGCGTATAAATTTTCGCCAGGCGATTTAGACGACGGCGTAACGTTGATAATTCAACGTGAAGAGTTGCGGCAATTGGATTCGGCGGCGCTCGGTTGGCTTGTGCCTGGAATGCTTGAGCGGAAGTTGGCGGCGTTGTTGAAGACGTTGCCCAAAGACATACGCCGTCAAATTGTGCCGATACCTGATACGGCGCGGGCAATAATAAACCGTCTGGAAATTGGGAGCGGCGATATTTTGACGCAATTAGCGCGAGAAACGAGTAGAGTTGCGGGGCGGGCTGTGGGCGTTGCGGATTTTAATATTGAGTTATTGCCGCAAGAACTGCTGATGAATATTCGCATCGTTGACGCTAACGGTGAAATTTTGGGAGAAGGTCGCAACTTGGATTTGTTGCGGCGTAAATTTGGCAGCGGAGAAATAATTAACGCAGGAAATAATCTTGCCCAAAATATTCTTGTCAAAAATAATCTTGCCCAAAATAATTTTGCAGCGAATAATAAAGTTAGCAATATTTCCAAAGTTGATAATATTAATAATGTCAACAATGTCAACAACGTCAATGTCAATAATATTAGCGGGGGCGGTATTGGCGTTATTGATTCTGGTTGGGATCGTTCAGGTTTAATGTGTTGGGATTTTGGGGATTTGCCGGAGTTTGTGGTTGTGGCACGCGGTCGAGCTTCTATCAAAATGTTCCCGATGATTTGTGGCGATAGGCTTTGTTTATCGGATTCTTTTGACAAGGCGTTGAGTGAGAGTAGGATTGGTGTAGTTCGTTTATTTTATCTTTTGGTCAAGCGTGATTTGCGTTCTCAAATTCGTTGGTTGCCGGATGTGGACAGGATGCGGGTTTATGCGAAGTCGTTAAATGAATTTGATTTTGACGAGGAGTTTTGTATGTTGGCGGCGGCGAGGGCGATTAGGATTGACGAGTTGGGGGTTCCGCGTAGCGAGGTTATGTTTGCTGGTCGGGTAAAAGACGCAACAGCGAGGTTGGGCGATGCGGTGCGTGAAGTGGCGAAGGTAATTGTTCCGTTGTTGACGGAGTTTCAGGGCGCTAGGTTGGCGATTGAATCTGTTATAAATTCGCGGACGCGGGAATCGTGCGAGGAGGCGAGGGTAAATTTAATGAGGTTAGTTGTGGGCGGTTTTTTATTGAGAACGGAGTGGGGGATGTTGCGGGAGTATCCAAAATTTTTCAAGGCGGTGCAAATAAGGTGTGAAAAATTACGTCAAGGCAATGATGTAATTGACAGATCAAACATGCGGGAGTTAGGGGAATATTGGCGGCGTTATGAGGAAAGGTTGGAGTTGCATTTGGCGGCGGGGATAATTGATCCGCAATTGAGTTTATTTAGGTGGATGTTAGAGGAGTACCGCGTTTCGCTTTTTGCCCAACAACTAGGAACGTCAATAAAAGTATCCCCTCAAAGATTAGAAAAACAATTTGAAAAAATAAAAAAATAGGACGTAATGGAGTAATGAGTAGAGAGTAGGAAGTAATGAGTAGAGAGTAGGAAGTAGCGAGTTTATATTATGTTAGTTTTTCATCAACTTGCCTTCGCCATCGGATCGCGGGCGTCTCGCCTGCAAGCGGTTGTACTCAACCGCTAATGAGCGAGGTTTAATATCTGGGCGTCTCTAAAAATTCATTTCTGTCCCGCTAGGGACAAATATTTATTGTTACAAAAAATGCCGGATCGCGGGCGTCTCGCCTGCAAGCGGTTATATCTCAAGCGCCTTTTTGTTTGCCTTGCGGCAAAGTGTAGGCGAGATGGTTGCGATCCTTCTCAATTTTTTGAATTTTTAAAGACGACCTTACGCATAGAAATAACCGCTAATTTTTTGTCGTCAATTTTATGTCGATTGTATTTTTGCCGGATTTTACTTCAAACTCTAGATCTGTAGTTGTCAAATCAACGTATTTTTTTGGTACGGATTCAGGAATATTTTCCATCGGCTGCTCAGTTGTCAGAATAACTTTGTATCTACCCGGAATAGCGCCGTTTTTTTTGTCGGCATAAAAAATTTCATACTTACCCGAACTATCCGTACTGCCCATTGAAGTTAATCCTTGCCCGTCAATCGGCGAGAAAATAATACTGGCATTAACAAGCGGCGATCCGTCAAGCGTAACAATACCCGTAACCTTGCCATCGCCTATATTCCTTCCACCACAACCAAACGCCAAAACAAAAAACATCAACAACAACACACAATTTAATTTTCGATTCAATATTTTCATTTTAATTTTAACTTTAATTTTTAACTTTAATTTTTAACTTTAACTTTAGGTAACCTTCATAGAAATTTTGTTTATTAAATTACGTTTTGGGTAATCTCTAAAAATTCATTTTTTTGTAAAAAGTTAGGCGGTGTTTCGCCGCTGTGTTTATTTTTTGGGCCGCAATACGCGTGAAACAATTATTAAATTTTAATAATTCATAACGTGTAAAATAGATGTACTTTATACGTTGTGAAATAATAAAATTTATTAGCAACATAAAATCTACTGCGGCCCAAAATTAAACACGGGGCGAAACGCCGCCTACCTGACAAATGAATTTTTAGAGATGCCCTTTTGTAATTTTTGAGGGACAAGTGAGACAGGAGGGACAAGCGAGACAATTTTTTTTGTAATAAAAAATCTGTTCTCCAGTTTTCTACAAAACTACAACCTATCACCTACGCCCTATCCCATAAAACCTATCATTTAATTTTCCGTGAACGGTTACTAATTTTCTACACGATAAATTTGACGACGCAACTTTTACGGCAACGAAACATTCTCTTTACAACAAGCCGTCCCCGCCGCTTCATAAATTACCGGACTAATCGTCTCATTAATAAACGAAACCGAATCGTCCGCTTTGGCAAAATTAGCGCCGCCTTCATGCAAACTCGACATGTGCGATTCTTGATTACACGTCGCACAATACGGACGGTTCAACTTGTACTCGCCATTTTTATTTCGCGTGCTTTTCAAAAAATGATTTACATAAGTCGTACTCATTTTTCCATTTGCCGTCGTTCCCGTGCTAAATCGATCAACACTTTGCCCGCCGCCAATCCAGAAAATCGCTCGCGTATCTCTATCCGTACTAGCCCGCGCATGAATTTCGCCAAACATAAACGTATTACTCGCGCCGTCAGAAATCGTGCCGAAATTAGTTTTGCTATTCGGATACATGAAAGCGCCGGTTGCAAGATTATCATAATTTTCCCACGCAGTCCAACCAGTCGGCGCGGTGTCATGTTTTCCGATGATAGCGACGTAATTAAGTTTGCCCAATTTCTTTTCGCCGTTTACTTGGAAATACGGATTAGTTCGCGGCGCTGGACAAGACGGACAAATGAAATTTGAGATTATCGTTTCGGCAGGACGCGGCATGATAATTGTTCCGGTTCGTTGATTCCACTCAAGACGCCCGTTGCACGTAACTTGTATTCGTAAATTAGCGCCGGCGCTCGCATCATATTGCCTCAACACGTTTTCAACCGAAGTATAAAGCGCCGTCTGCTCAATAAACGGCAACAAAAAAACCGCAAACGATAACGAACCACGATCAACGCCGTCGCCTTTCCAATTATTATCGTTGCCGCTTCGGGCTTGCAACAAAACGCCTGGCGGGAAATGTTTTTTTGCGTCGTGATGCGTGTGCATTGCTATACCGAGTTGACGTATGTTGTTTGAACATTGCATTCGTCTTGCCGCCGCCCGCGCAGCCTGCACCGCAGGTAACAACAAGGCAATCAAAACGCCAATTATCGCTATCACAACAAGAAGCTCCACAAGCGTAAAACCACAAATTTTCACAATTTGATCAGGTCGCAAAAGACCAAAATTTGAATTAGTTTTCATTGTAACACCTTTCTAAACTGCTCACATTTGAATTTACGTTTACCTTCGCCAGCCTAATTTTCGGACGGCAAATTTTGACGCTTTTAAATCACTGATTTTCAAATACGAACAGTATAATTTTGTAACCGTTCACAAAATAAAAAACAAATTTACATTGCGGGCGGTCTAGATTTAATAATTAAAATTTAATGTCCGTTATACAAAATTATCTCAATTTCATATCAAGGACGACAATTTTTAAACTGTTCTTACTTGAGTTTGCATTTAACGCCGCCTGACTAGACAGGCTTTTACGCTTTTTAATCGCTGAATTTCAAATACGAACAGCATATAACCATTCACAAATATTCGTTTAACCGCATAATCACCGTGAATAATTATTTTTTTGTTTACTTATTCTCATCGATTTTTGTTTCGTTTGTTTTGGGTTCTGACGTTATGGCAAAATCGATTTTTTGCGTTCCGGATTTAATTTCTTTGATCAAATCTGTCGTGTTTTGATCGGTTAATTTTTTTGGTACGCTTTCGGGAATTGCCGGAATGATTTTTGTTTCTTTTGTTGAATAATCGGGACGTTCCGATTGTTCTGTTGAAATAGTAACTTTGTACTTGCCCGGCACGGCGCCCTTTACGGAATGCGAAACCGCTAACTCATAACGTCCGCTAGCGTCAGTCATTCCGACTGCGGGCGATCCCGCTTCCGCCGGATAAAAAGTTATTGCGGCATTGCCTAACGGTTTGCCGTCCAACAACACGACTCCTGTCACCCGCCCCGAAGCCGAATGACCACAACCAAAAAACAAAATCAAATTCAATACAAAAAATATTGAAATGACAATACAAGTTTTTTTCATTACGATTAACATTGGTTTTAATATTGGTTTAATTTTTAGTCGACGATTTTTTGTTACAAAAATTCCGTAACCGTTCACGGAAATGTTTTTATTAAAGGGCATCTCTAAAAATTCAATTTTTTGTCAAAAAGGTAGGCGGCGTTTCGCCGAAACGCCGCAATACGCATAAAATTATTATTAAATCTTAATATTTCATAACGTATGAAATAAATTTATTTTAAACGTTGTGAAGTAATAAAATTTATTGGTATCATAAACTCTATTGCGGCGTT
>JAISLW010000282.1 GCA_031277105.1 Planctomycetaceae bacterium
GTGAATTTATAAAATTTCATTTTTTGGGCGTCTCTAAAAAATCATTTGTCAGGTAGGCGGCGTTTCGCCGAAACGCCGCATTACGTTTTTGGGCGCTAATAAATTTTATTACTTCACTATGTTGTCCCTAACGGGACAGATCGGACAAATATTTATTGTTACAATGGGTATTCTAAAAATTCATTTTTTGCAAAAAAGGTAGGCGGTGTTTCGCCACTGTGTTTATTTTTTGGGCCGCAATGGAGTTTATGCTACCAATAAATTCAATAATTCATAAAGCCGAAAATATGTTTATTTTAGACGTGTGACGTATTAAAATTATTGATGGTATAAACCATAATGCGGCGTTTCGGCGAAACGCCGCCTACCTGGACAAATGAATTTTTAGAGATGCCCTATTGATTATTTGTAACGATATTTCTGTTATCGATTACTCGTTTTGCTTTACCTTCGTAGCGTTCTAGGGTCATTGGCGGTAATAATTCGACTTGTAGATGTAATCCTGTTATTTGATGTATTGCGTCTTCGATTCGTGATTTTAGTTGTATCATATCGATCATTTTGTCTGATAATAAATTTTTGTCTAATTCTACTCTAACTCTGACTTCGTCTAATGTTTTTGGTCTTTCTAATATTAGTTGGTAATGCGGCGCGGCGCCTTCTATTGACAGTAGCGCTTCTTCGATTTGGGACGGGAAAATATTTACGCCGCGAATTATTAGCATATCGTCGCTGCGTCCGATTACGCGTCCCATTCGCAATGTTTCACGTCCGCAATCGCAACGCCCCGAATATAAAACCGCAATATCACGCGTCCTGTAACGTAATACCGGCATTGCTTCCCGTGAAATCGACGATATAACTAACTCGCCTTGTTGACCTTCCGGCACGGGTTGCAAGGTGTGCGGGTCAATACATTCGACAATAAAATGATCTTCTTGAAAGTGCATTCCCGACCGTTCTTGGCATTCGCCGCTTACGCCTGGTCCCATAACTTCGCTTAATCCGTAATTATTTGTGCTTCTTATATCTATTGCCGTTTCTAGCGCTTCGCGCATTGATTCCGTCCAAGGTTCGCCGCCTAAAAATGCTAATTTTAGCGAAATTTCGGACGCTAAAATTTTATCCGTTTTAATTGCTTCCGCTATTGTCAGGGCATAACTTGGCGTGCAAACTAAAGCGTCTGATTGCATATCTTTGAGTAACATTATTTGGCGTTTCGTGTTGCCTGCCGCCGCTGGAACTACTGCGGCGCCGACGCGTTCTATTCCATAATGTAAGCCGAAGCCGCCCGTAAAAAGACCGTAACCAAACGCAACTTGAACCGTATGATAAGGTTGCAAACCGCCAGAAACAAGAAATCGCGCGCAAAGATTTGACCATAATTCAAGATCGGAATGTGTGTAAGCGATTATTGTAGGTTTGCCAGTCGTACCTGTCGAACCGTGATAGCGAACTACGGACTCGCGCGGAACCGCAAGAAAGCCAAAAGGATAATTATCGCGTAAATCGGATTTCGTCGTAAGCGGTAATTTGACAATATCGTCCACAGACTTAATCGATTCAGGTCGCAAGTCCAATTCGTCGAATTTATTACGATAAAAAGGAATCGACATGCAACGCCGAATCGTTTCGCGTAAACGGACAAATTGAATTGCTCGAATTTCGTCGCGTGAAAGAGTTTCGCTTTTGTCCCAGATAAATGGCTTGTACGGATAATGCGGCATCTGTATTTAACGAAATTTAATTAGCGTAACAAAAAATATTCTGAACCGTCCACGAAAATTAGGGGTAGAGGATATGAAAAAAAATTGTCATTTTTGTTCCTCATATCTCTCATGGGCGTCTCTAAAAATTCATTTGTCCAGGTATGCGGCTAAAAAAATTAAACACTGTGCCGAAACGTCGCATTAGGGTTTATGATACCAATAAATTTTATTACTTTACAACGTCTAAAATGCGTCTATTTTACACGTTACGAAGTATTAAAATTTAATAATTGTTTTATACGTATTGCGGCCCAAAAAATAAACGCAGTGGCGAAACGCCGCCTACCTTTTGGCAAAAAAATGAATTTTTAGAGATGCCCAAATGTGAGTTCAACTAACGATTTCGTTTATTTTAACGAGTGTATAAATTTGTCTGTGTCCTGTTTTGCGTTTAGAATTTTTTCGGCGGCGGAATTTTGCGATAATCAATTTAGGACCTTTAACATTTGAGATTACTTCGCCGATAACTTTTGCGTTATTGATTTTTGGCGTTCCGATTTTTATATTTTCGCCGTCGTTTACGACGAGTACGTTATCGAATTCGATTTTAGCGCCAGGTTGGAGGTCGCTTTGGTAATCGATTGTGATTTTTTTATTGATTTCGGCTTTGAACTGGTGATTTCCTTTTTCAAAAATTGCGTACATTTTGTTTTACCTTTTATTTTGGTTTAGATTTGGTTTTGGTTAAGTTAGTTAGGGTTGTTATTTAGGTTGAATTTCAATTACGATTTTTTGTGAAGTTGTAATTTAGGCGACGTTGTAAATTTAGCGGGGCGATTTAATCGGGCGGTTGCAATTACGTTTTCACAATTAAAAGAGCGGAATATTCTAACTACATAACGAGCCTTGACAATCCCCCCCTTTGATTTCTTACCATTTGATCCTTTTTAGGGGCAAAATGTTGGGTATCTCTAAAAAGGGTATCTCTAAAAATTCAATTTTTTACAAAAAGGTAGGCGGCGTTTCGGCGAAACGCCGCAATACGCATAAAATTATTATTAACTCACGTTACGCAGGCGGTCAAATTCAGTCCTAATATAGTTACTATATTTTGCCTTGTTTCTGCGTATGATGCGTAACATGAGTGATTATTTTGTTTTTGATGTATAGTTG
>JAISLW010000283.1 GCA_031277105.1 Planctomycetaceae bacterium
GTGAATTTATAAAATTTCATTTTTTGGGCGTCTCTAAAAAATCATTTGTCAGGTAGGCGGCGTTTCGCCGAAACGCCGCATTACGTTTTTGGGCGCTAATAAATTTTATTACTTCACTAGGTCTAAAATAATTATATTTTAGACCTAGTGAAATATAAAAATTTATTGATGTTATAAACCGCAATGCGGCGTTTCGGCGCCGTGTTTAATTTTTTTAGCCGCCACCTGAACAAATGAATTTTTAGAATATTCTGATGAATTAAAACCCATCGCTATTTTGTAATATCATGTCATGGTAAAATTGGATGATTACGAATAACGAATTTTAAAAAATTATTGGGCGGATCTAGAAATTCATTATTGATTAAATTTTAATTTTAAACTATTCACACTTGAGTTTGTGTTTACCTTCGCCTGCCTAGCTATCGGACGGCAGGCGAAGGTAAATCGCAAATTAAAGTACGAACAGTTTAAAAAGGTTTCTCTGTTATTTTTTGTCCATAAATGGGCGAAAAATAATTACAATTAACGTTACAAAAAAACAAATTTAAAAACATATTTAAAGGTGTGAATAGTATATGCAAACGGCACGTTTGTTTGTTAGCGATAGAAGTCAAGCTGTAAGACTTCCAAAAGATTGTCAATTTAACGGAAACGACGTTTACGTCCAAAAAGTAGGCGACGCCGTTATTTTATTTCCCATAGATAAACAATGGGAAACATTTTTAAACTATTCGTACTTGAGTTTGCGTTTACCTTCGCCTGCCTAGCTTTCGGACGGCAGGCTTTGACGCTTTTAAATCGCTGAATTTCAAGTGCGAGCAGTATACACGGACTAAATAATTTCTCCGATGATTTATTCTCAAACGGAAGAGAACAAGGAAACAACCAAGAAAGAGGAGAATTATAATGGGACGTCTCTAAAAATTCGTTTTTTACAAAAAAAGGTAGGCGATGTTTCGCCGCTGTGTTTATTTTTTGGGTTGTAGTAGAGTTTACGACATCAATAAATTTTATTACTTCACAATGCCAAAAAATACATTTATTTTACACGTTATGAATTATTAAAATTTAATAATTGTTTTACACGCATTGCGGCGTTTCGGCGAAACGCCGCCTACCTGCACAAATGAGTTTTTAGAACTTGCCTTAATTTCAAGTACGGGCGGTATAAGATGGAAAATTGGCTGATACGTTTAACAGTATTAAAAATTTGAATTATGTCACAGATTAGGAATGATATTAGAAATGTTGCGATAATTGCGCATGTTGATCATGGCAAGACGACTCTTGTTGACTGTATGCTTAGGCAGAGCGGTCAATTTCGGGATGCGCAATTGAGCGGCGAGCAGATATTGGACTCGAATGATCTTGAGCGTGAGCGAGGCATAACAATACTTGCGAAAAATATTGCCATCCCTTACAAGGGCGTGAAGATAAATATTATCGACACGCCAGGTCACGCTGATTTTGGCGGCGAGGTTGAGCGGGTTTTGAGTATGGCTGACGGTTGTCTTGTGCTTGTTGATGCGGCGGAGGGACCGATGCCGCAGACGCGTTTTGTGTTGGGCAAGGCGTTGGAGGCGGGTTTATTGCCGGTGGTTGTTATCAATAAAATTGACCGTAAGGATGCGCGGGCTTATGATGTTGTCAATGAGATGTTTGATTTATTTTTACAACTTGGCGCATCGGACGAGGCGGCTGATTTCCCTTATCTTTTTGCCAGTACTAAAGAAGGTTATGCGACGAGTGATTTGGCGGTGCGTACTGATTCTATATTGCCGTTGATGGATTTGATTCTTGAACGGATACCGCCGCCGGAAGTTGAGATCGGCGAGCCGTTGCAGATGTTGGTTACAACGATTGCGTGGTCGGAATTTGTGGGAAGGATCGCTATTGGCAAAATACATGCAGGAACAATACGCAAAGGAATGAACGTGGTAATGATGCAAAAGAACGACAAAATAACGCAAGGCAAAATCGCTCAACTTTACACGTTTAATAATCTGGGTAGAACCGAAGTGCATGAAGTCGACGCCGGCGATATTGCCGCTGTCGTCGGTTTGACCGATATTGAGATAGGCGACACAATTTGCCCGCCTGCGTATCCGAATGCGTTGTCAAGAATTCATGTCGATGAACCTACGTTAAAAATGACATTTGGCATAAACAATTCTCCGCTTGGCGGCAGGGAAGGCAAGTTTGTAACAAGTCGTCATTTACGCGAGCGTTTATTTCGCGAACTTGAGCGCAATGTAGCCTTACGCGTCGAGCCGATTGACGGGACGGAGCAATTTTCTGTTTCGGGGCGCGGCGTGTTGCATTTGTCGGTATTGATTGAGACGATGCGGCGTGAAGGTTATGAGTTGTCTATTGGCAAGCCGGAAGTTATTTATCGTAACAATAACGGCGTAATTGAAGAGCCGTTTGAAACGCTTATTATTGAAGCGCCGGATAATCAAACGGGACCAGTTATGGAAATGGTAGGCGCAAGACGGGGACAAATTACTGAAATGAATAATCGTAACGAAATAACGATTATGAAATTTTCTATTCCGGCAAGAGGGTTAATCGGATTGAGAACGCGGCTACTAATGGCAACGCAAGGAAACGCAATTGTAAATCATAGATTTGAAGGGTATAAACCGCGCGAAGAAAATATCCCAGGACGACCGACGGGAGTCCTAATTTCAATGGTAAACGGCAAAGCAAACGCTTTCGCTCTCGACTCCTTGCAAGCAAGATCAGAACCGCATGTAGCGCCAGGAGACGTCGTTTATGAAGGTATGATTGTAGGCGAAAATTCAAGAAACGAAGACATGGACGTAAACCCAACAAAAGAAAAAAAATTGACAAACATGAGAGCGTCGGGAAGCGATAGAAATATCATCTTAAAACCCGCAAGAAAATTCACATTGGAGGAAGCGCTAGAGTTCATCGAAGAAGACGAACTAGTTGAAGTAACGCCGTCAACTATAAGATTACGAAAAATCATATTAAAAGAAATTGACAGAAAAAGAGCAAACAGAAAAAATTAAAATAATCTTTTTAATCTGCATAATCTATGGATCAATTTTTTTGTCCATAGATTACATAGATTAAAAAGATTATTTTAAATTTGCAATTAAAATCTTTAATTCCGCATTCCGAATTTTATTATCTTCCGATTAGTCCTAGCATGTAATTTGGGATTTGGTTTGCGATTCCTAGCGTGCTGATGTTTGATTGGACGAGTATTTGGGCTCTTGTCAAGGATGCTGTTTCTTCTGCGAAGTCTGTATCTCTTATTAAGCTTTCGGCGGAAGTTAGCGCTTCTAGCGTATCGTTTAGTACGTTTATATTTGATTCGAATGTTGCTTTTTGTAAAGTTCCTAATCTTCCTCTTGTTTCAGTGATAGCGAGCAGGGCTTCTTCAACGATTCTGAAAGCTTTATTTGTATCGGTTGTTAGCGATGCGTCTTTTCCGCTGTATAATTGGTATAGTTTGCCGGATGCGCCGCCTAGTTTAACCGTGTTTACGCTCTGGATACCCAAGTTAATTTGTTGATTTGAAACGACATCGGGTCCGACTTGGAATGTTGCGCCGCCTCCGGCGACGACAAATGTAGTTGTGTAACCTGGCATTGTTGCGGCTTCTTCGGACATTACGAAATCCATTGAAATTGTCGCCGTATTGAGCGATACGCCTAGTCCGCTTCCGACTGCGGAAACGCCGTTGATTGTAGCGTCGACGTCTTTGCCGTAATCTTTTTCTACAACGTTGCCGTTTATGTCGTAGAGTTTGAATGTTGTGGTTTTATTGTTTCCTGCGGGACCTGCTATTACATCGACGAATTTGTCGCTGCCGTATTCAAGCGATTTGAATACCAGAAAATAATCAGTAGCGTCCGAGCCGAATAATAATTTAGCGCCGTTTAATTCGCCCGGAGGCGCCGTGCCGTCTTTGGTTAGCAACGTATCGTCTTCGAGGGCTATTACGCCTGTTCCGGTTCCGAGTTGTTCAACGCTGAACAGGTTTCGCGTGTAAGGGTCGCTTTCTATTAATTGTTCAATATCGTTTGCGGTTGTTATTCCTTCGCGGACGTGTAAAGTTATGATTTTTGTTTTTGCGTCTAGTTCAAGATACATTCCGTTATTGGAATATGTTTGCGGTACGATTGGGTTTCCGCATTCGTCTATTTTTAATCCTTTCCATACGTCGTCGTCGCACGGATTGCCGTCTGATCCGATTACGTAATTATCGTTAAAATAACCTGTAACTGCCGGATCGTTTACGTACTGAATCGTGTAACCGTTATATTCGCTGCCGAGTCGCAACGCCGTTAATTTGTACGATGAATTTATGCCGTTATCGGAGGTCATTGTTCCCGTCGCATATTTTGGCACGTATTCTTGTTTTTCAACGTAATTATTCCAGCCGACAAATTTAATATCGTTTATTATCAACTCGTCGCATTCTCCAATTTCGACTGTTGGTTTAAGTTTGCCGTAGCCGTATGGATCGTTACATTCGTCCCATTGCGCGCCGGGCGGGCGGACAATACTGACGGAAATATTGGCGACTGTTTCGGGGTCTTGCAAGTCCCACCAATTTGCGAGTTCTTTTGCCGTCGTCGCAATATTGCCGCCGCTGTCAACAGGAAAATGCACGGTCAAAACGCCGCGCTCGACTAAACCGCCGCTCGTAACAACAGGCCCGTCGTTGACAAAATCAATATAACCTTTACCTGAATCCGAACCCGTCGAATAATTTCTAGCGTTGAACATTTTACCTACAACTTGATCCGCCCGTATTAAACGCGCCGCATCTTCCGCCGTAGGCTCGCGATAAGTTTTCTTGCCGGTTACAGGATCAGTTTCAACGTATTGGTCTGACATCCAAACAGTAACCGTGCCGCCTTTATGACCGCCTGTATCTCCTGTGTTAGCGATACGCGTTTGTTGACCTACTTTCAGTCCGATTTCCGAGCCGATTATTCCTGTCCCGTCGTTTGTCGTTTCTTGCGCGTATGACAACTCGGCTTTGAAACCTACGTCTGCGGCGTTGATTGCTGCGATTACGTCGTTTGCGCTAACTTTATTTGCGTCGGCGCTGTTTATTGAGACGCGCAATTGATTACTTTTTGCGTCGAATGTTACTTTAACTTTTTCAGATTGCACGTCTGCTAAAGTCATAACCATATCGACGTCGTTGTATAAATCGCCTCGTTCTATTGCGGTAATATAAAAGGCGCTGTTTGCAATATCGCTTCCGTCTGTTTTCTTGAAAGTAGCCTGCGCTTCGGCATGCGAAACTCCCGGATCGTATTCTACCCATCCGTCTTTGCGGTCAATAGAACTAGCGGACTGTTTGGCTTCGCTTATGCGTTTGAATACAAATTGAACGTCGTCGTAATCTTCGCCTTTTTGGTTAGCGGCAATAATTAAACTGGCGTTTTTCTTCGTCGCTGATAAAACAGCCTGCGCAAAATCAACTTTATCAGGCACAGTTGTACGCTCAACCCAAATTTCAGTAGCGCTACGATCCGCAATAAAACGAATATCCGGCGAATTTTCCTCGCCCAAAAATTGCAATGCCGTCCCGTCGTTAGGATCGCCGTAATACGCAACCTCCTCAAATGAACCAACCGTAAATAAGCCATGATTGCCCGGCGCAAGACGAGCCAATATCGGAGGAGGAGTCGTTACGTCAAAATATTTGCCCTGCGAATTATGAATCGCAAGCTCCTGCAACATCTCAGGACACATACTTTGACCCCAATACGCAGAATTATTCAACGCAGTTACAAGCTCCGCCGCCGTCGTTACTATCTCGCCGCCACTCTGACCCTTCTTAAATGACTCAAAAAACGACGTTGTTGTTCGCGAATAAACATCATCGTTTAGATCGGTTGTATCGCCTCCAGCTGATAGATAACTCCATGCATTGATCGATCCTTTACCATCGTTATCAACAGTTCGCTCAACCGTAAATAAACTCGCCGCACGTTCGCTGCCTTTAGAAGAGATTACGTTAGCGCCGGTTCGAGAATTAAGATCAAATAATTTCAAAATATCATTCGCAGTAATATCACGTGCCTTTGGCGTTGGAAAAATCATTGAAGCATTATTCGCAGCATCAACGCCAGTTATTGTATCTGAAGTTTGTGGAGTTACTTTATTACCATTTTTATCAGACCACTCCAATTGACTTAATCCAGGAGGTTTACCTGACCAAGCTCCATTCAACGCTGTCAGAATAGCATCATAATTTACCGTACCGTTAATAGAGACTGTAATTGTCTTGCCCGCTCTACTGACGCTTGCAGTATCAGGAGAACCGCTTGTTGTATCAGCGAATTTAATTGTATATCCATCCCAAGTTGCATCTGGACTTTCGAGATGATAACTGGCGGCTACCGCAGGCGATGTTACCTTATTAGTGAGCGCCGTATTTGTAACTCCATTAACTGTTCCGTCTGGATAAGTCGTAATTTGTCCGTTTGTCGGTAAAACGATGAACAGAGTTCCGGCGTTACCGCCGCTATTATGCGTATTGCTATAACCTTTAACGTTAGTTGCCGGCTTGAGCGGATCGAATGAATTTGACGTATAAACGTCTGAACTATTTACTGCTTTTGTTAGTATGCTTGTATTAGATGGTTTTAATTCAAAATGACCTTCGAGTTGCAAAGCGTCTTTTACGTCTTGTAAAGTTGCGGGCGGTGATGATGTAGTATCGACGTAGATTTGTAATTGTTTTGTTTCGGCGTTGTATTGTGCGGCTGCTTTTTTTCCGGCAGGAATTGGGCTGGAGCCTGGCGTGCCTTCGAGGAATGTGATAGCGGTATTATTGTAATTGACTCCGGTTGCTTTTGCTTCAATTGAAAAATATTCTCCAGTACCTAAAGTAGCGGAGAAGTTCTGGAGTCCGTTTATATCTCCGAACAATGCTTTTGCGTTTGTTGCGTTATCGTTGTAGTAGGCGTAAGGCATTGACGCTTGTTCAGTGGGATTTGTGACTGCGTTTCCGAATGCTTCTTGCGTAAAGTTTCCATCGACGTATTGGATGCTTGAATTATTGTATTGTGCGCCTTTAATATTTGCGATAAATTTTAGTGCGTTGTTATCGTTTACGCCTGGCGTCGTATCAACGTCGTCTGCGTAAGCGGCGAGTTCTTCCGACGTTTGCAAGTAAACGAGCATTTTTGCCGGAGCGCCTTCTTCGATGGGTTCTTCGTATTCGATTTTTATACCTTTTGAGTCGCCTTTGAGGTATTTTATTTCGACGTTTCCTGCGTTTGTTCCTGCGGAGCCTGCGGTGATAATAATATCGTTATTTGTCCCTAAACTGCTTGTAATAATTGTTCCTTGAATAGCGTCCGATCCGACTTCGGCGGTTACGCCGGTTGAGTCTGATACGGAGTTTACGCGTTCGGCAATTTCTTTTACGGTAGCGCCGCGTGAAAACGCTTCGGTATTGTAGCCGTAGTTGCCGCCCCAAGTTAAGGTCATATCTTCGGACACGGCGGGATTGCGATAATAAAGTTCGGCTTTTTCGGCAGGTCCGCGGACGCCTACGTTTACGGTAACTGGAGATTTAGTCGAGCTGAATGTTACTTGGTGTACGGCGAGTCCGTTGATGTCGTTACGGTTTATATTTTGCAAATCAAAATCGAGAGAACCGTCGAGTAATTTCTGACCCATGAACGTCGTTTGGGCGGCAATACGATCAATAGCGTCGAGAGAAGCGTCAATTTGAAGTTGGTTTGCTTTAATCATTTCGGCGCTCATTGTTCCGGTGCTAGAGGCTTCGGTAATAAGACCGCGAATGTCGTTTAGCAGGCTGGTAACTTGATTCAATGCGGAGTCAGCGGTGGCAATCATCATGTTGGCACGTTCGGTATTTTGGACGGCTTTTTTGATGCCGGTCATGTCAGATCGCAACATTTCGCTTGCAATTAAACCTGCCGGATCGTCTTTTCCGCTATTTATCCGAAATCCAGTGCTTAATCGTTCCAACGACGTTTGTAACGCCCCCATGTTTGCGGTCAAATTAGTCCGCGCTATCATGGATGGAACATTGGTGTAAATCCTGGTCACGAGATCGTCTCCTTACGATACGAGTGTAATTTGAACAACTTTGGTAAGTTGTCAAGTACTTCTGTTTTAATTAACTATTTTTAAACTGTTCGTATTTAAATTTTGCGTTTGCATCCGATTGCCTCTATCGGACGGCAGGTTTGGACGTTTTTTACATCGCTTGCTAAATTCAAATACGGTACATATATTTAACGGCGCCGCTAAATATCTTTTTTAACTGTTCGTACTTTAATTTGCGATTTAATTTCGTCTGCCTAGCTTTGGGATGGCAGGTTTTGACGCTTTAAAATCGCTAAAATTCAAGTACGAGCAGTATAGAAACGCCTTTTTAGTTTTTTTCCGTTTTAGTTGTATTTTTGACTTGGCGGGAAAACTTATAAAAATTATTTATCGTTCTTTTGAGTTATACCCATTTTGACAACTTTAACGGTAACGCCGGAACAAACTATTATTCCGGCTATAAATAATCGAATCAATTTGTCTGTAAATTTCAATAATGTTGAATATTTTGTTCAGATGTATAGCAACAATTAACATAAAATTACGTGTTATTCCGATGAGATAAAACAGATAAAATAGATAAAAAATAACCAACAAATCTCCTTTCCAATAATAAATAAACAACTTACAATCAAAATATTCAATACAAACGTTAAAAATAACAATTAAAATAAAATAGATAATTTACAAACTATAAGTAAAAAAAAGGAGTAGGGGGAAATTCGGAATTACAGAAATTACCGTCTAAAAACCACAAATTTATTTTTATTAACCACCGAGAACACAGAGATCACAGAGGAGATTTTTAATTTACGTCAAAATGTTATTTAATATTATAACTGACTTTTTGATTTAAAATATTTTTAAAAAATTATTCTCTGTGATCTCTGTGTTCTCGGTGGTTAAATAAAAAACGGATGTTATTAGAAGTTGTCAGAATTTTAGAATTGCGGTGTTGGTTTTTTTTAATTAAAATTGTCTCTATTGTCCCGCTTGTCCCTCAAAAAATGCCGACCGTAAATTAAGATACGAACCGTTTAAAAGATCAGTCAAGATTCGTCAATCCGCCAAGATTATTTTTAGAGGCATTCTTTTGCCGCTAACTTTTCTTCAAAAAAAATACGTCCGAAGGGATTCGAACCCCCAACCCTCGGTTCCGAAGACCGATGCGCTATCCAGTTGCGCCACGGACGCATTAAAAAACAAAAATTTATTCTCTAAATTTCTAATTCCTAATTAAAAACTACACCCTACATCCTATCGCCTACACCCTATTCCTTAAAATTATTTCTTTTCCATTACGCAGCTAACGCCTCCTGCCGCCGGCAGATACGCTTCTGTTGTGTAATCGGCTACCATTCTGTGAGCGCTGAAACGCCACGCTAACGTACTAATTGAATTTTTCATTCTCTTTATCCACTTTTCCGGCAAACCATACTCGTCAGTCTCATAATACAACGGAATAACCTCATTTTCCAATACGTCAAAAAGACTCTCCGCATCCCGCTGATCCGTAATCGCATCGTCAACATGACTCGTTCCATTGCCTATCGCAAAACCATTTGAACCGTCGTATGCTTCCGCCCACCAGCCGTCCAGAATTGATAAATTCAAAGCGCCGTTCAATACCGCTTTCATCCCGCTCGTTCCCGACGCTTCCAACGGACGACGCGGATTGTTCAACCAAACATCAACCCCCTGAATCATGTGCCGACAAACGTTAATATCATAATCCTCAATAAACACAAACCGACTCGCAAATTTTGGATCGTTCCGCAAGTTCGCTATCGTCTGTATAAATTCTTTGCCCGGATTATCCGCCGGATGCGCCTTGCCCGCAAACACGAATTGAACAGGTCGATCCGGATCGTTGCAAAGTTTCGCCATTCGCTCAAATTGATTTAATACCAGAGTTGCCCGTTTGTAAGTTGCAAACCTTCTGCCAAATCCTATCGTCAAGATTTGCGGGTCAAGCAAAGTTCTTGCGCGATCAATTACATCGTCCGCTTCGCCGCGCCGCCTGCATTGCCTGCTAACCCTGCGTCGAATAAACGCAATCAATAGATTCTTCAACGCATTATGAGTTTCCCAAAGTTCGCCCGCATCAATTCCAAGTATCGGCTCCCATTCGCGCGGGTCATAAGATTCTTGCGACCAACTTGGCGGCAAATGACGCTCAAATAACGTATTCACTTGCCAAGCCATCCAACTCGGAACATGAACCCCGTTTGTTATATGACCTATCGGAACTTTTTCTTCAGGTAAATTTGGCCACAGACAATGCCACATCTTTCTTGACACAACCCCGTGCAACGACGCAACAGCATTGGCATAACGCGACATCTTACAACCCAAAACCGTCATACAAAACGGCTCGTTCTGATCCGCCGTATTAACTCGACCTAACGACATCAAATGACTATGATCGATTCCTAATTCGTCCCGCAAAGGTCCCAAATGTTCCTCAATCAATGCGCTGCTAAATCTATCATGTCCTGCGGGAACCGGCGTATGCGTTGTGAACACGGTCATTTGAGCGACGTCCGACGATGCGTCTTGAAAACTTACGCCGTCGTCGTGCATTCTTTGCCGAACCGCTTCAAGCGTAGCAAACGCATTATGACCTTCGTTTAGATGATAAACTCCCGGCGCAATTCCCAGCGCTTTTAAGACGCGAATACCTCCGATGCCGGACACGATTTCTTGTCTTATTCTTGTTCTGTTATCTCCGCCGTAAAGCCTGCTGGTCAACTCCCTATCGTCCGGTTGATTTTCCTCAATATCGGTGTCAAGCAGATAAAGCGGCACGCGTCCGACGTTCATTTTTCGTACTTTTGCGTAAATTGTGCCGGTTCTGGTCTCAATAGAAACGGTGATTTTGTTTCCATGCGTATCGACCGCAGGTTCAAGCGGTAAATACTCAACCATCGTGTCAAGATATTCTTCTTGTTGCCAACCTTTAATATCTAGTTGTTGTTTAAAATAACCTTGATTGTAAAAAAGTCCAATAGCGACAAGCGGAACGCCTAATCCGCTGGCGCTCTTAATATGATCGCCAGATAATACGCCCAAACCGCCCGAATATATCGGAACAGATTCATGAACGCCAAACTCAAGAGAAAAATAAGCGACAGGACGCGAACCCAAAACGCCGACATTTTTCGTCGCCCATCGCGTTCGCGTATTCATGTACTCGTTCATACGCCGGTACGCTTGGTCTATTCGCGTGTAAAGAACTAATTCAGCCGCTCGGACTTCGAGACGCTCCGCCGTAAATTCACGCAAAAGCGCTATCGGATTATGACCAAGTTGACGCCATCTAATCGGGTCAAGAGAACGAAATAAATTTATTACTTCGGGATGCCAACTCCACCAAAGATTACCGGCAAGCGACATACATTTATTATATAAACTTTGCGGGGTAATTCCGGATATCTTATTTGCGTTTCCGTTTATCGGGTTATTTGATTCTGTAATTGTACTCATCTTAATTTATTGAGCAAATTGTTATTATTTCAGTTAGCGTTGTATTATGTTTCAAAAAGGTTGGCAAAAAAACGCAACCGGAAACAATTCAAAATCCCTAAATCCTACGCAAGCAAAAAATGAGATTTATTTATTCAAATTGAAAATTGAAATCATAATCTTAACGACAAAAAAGCCGAAAAATTCTATAGCAAAAAAAAACTATTACAATACACTCCCCAAAAACACCCTTTAAATTCGGAATTCGGAATTCGGAATTAAAGATTTTTATTTTGAATTTAAAATAATCTTTTTAAACTATTCGCACTTTAATTTGCGGTTTACCTTCGCCTGCCTAGCTTTCGGACGGCAGGCTTTGACGCTTTTAAATCGCTGAATTTCAAGTACGATCTGTATAATCCGCGTAATCTGTTGACAAAAAAATGATCCACAGATTATAAAGATTATTTTAAAAAGATAATTCCGAATTCCGAATTATGTATTTATGTTGTATTTTTGACGGGGATTCCTTTGATGGTTCCTTCGCATGCGATTTTATCATTGACGATTCCCATGAATTCCGACGTAATTAGTATTTTTTTGTAATGTAGAATTTTTATTTGTATAACGAGTTTATTTCCGGGCTTGACGGCGCTGCGAAATCTGGCGTTATCGATACCGCCTAGTCCAAGCAGCGCATTGGGTATCAATTTATACTTATTCGCAAAATAACCGGTCAATTGCGCCGCCGCTTCGCACATTATCACGCCGGGCATTATTGGGAAATCCGGCATGTGCCCTTTGACCCAAAAACTCGACTCCGTAGCGTCAAGATAACCAACAGCGCTCTTGTCCTCAAAATTCTCATAAAGTATTCCGCTCAACTGTTCCATCTCAAAACGTTGAGAGTTGTAAAGACGTATATGTTCTATTCCAAAAATAGACCGATCCACATTGTAAAGAACCGGATCAACCAAAAATTCACGCTTAGCCATAATTTTAAACTTTTCACGCTTAAAATTTCGGTTTATCGCCGCCGCAAGATTTATTCGACAACCGTTTACAAGCCGCCGAAATTTTAAACATGCTCGTTAATTTAAGGGTTGAAATTTAAGGGTTTAAACTATTCACACTTTGTAATGCCCGTACTTGAAATTTAGTGATTTTAATTAGTGATTTTAAACTGTTGGGCATCTCTAAAAATTCATTTGCCCAGGTAGGCGGCGTTTCGCCGAAACGCCGCATTACGGTTTACGACATCAATAAATTTTAATATTTCACACATCTAAAATAAATATATTTTAGGCTTTATGAATTATTAAAATTTAATAATTATTTTACGCGTATTGCGGCGTTTCGCCGAAACGCCGCCTACCTTTTTACAAAAAATGAATTTTTAGAGACGCCCATTAGAATTTGACTTCTTGATTTAAAATATTTTTAAAGAAATTATTCTCTGCGAACTCTGTGTTTTCGGCGATTAAATAAAAATAAATTTGTGGTTTTTAGAAATTTCCTAGTTTATGCGGGTATAGTTGACAAGCGGGTGTTATTTGTTACCATTTTGCGAAATTTAATCGTAACTGCATCGTTTGTGATAATTGTTCAACAAAACAACAACACAATTATAATTTCGGTAACATTAAACCAAATTTTAATTTACTTACGATCAGTTTAAAACAGTTTTGGGAATTTTTAAACTGTTCTTACTTTAATTTGCGTTTACCGCCGCCTGACTAGTTTTCGGTAACCGTTCACGAAAATTTATTTATTAAATTACGTTTGGCAATTTTTGAAGGACAAGTGGAACATGAAGGACAAATATGACAATTTTTTTGCAACAAAAAATCTGCTCCCCAGTTTTCTAAAAAACTAACCCCTACACCCTACACCCTAAAAACTATCGTTTAAATTGCCGTGAACGGTTACAGGTTTCAAACGGCAGGCTTGAACGCTTTTACATCGATGAATTTCAAGTACGAGCAATATAATCGCTGATTTTCAAGTACGAACAGCATAAAATCCCAAACAATCAACAACCAATATTTTTTTGGAGAAAAAATGACGTCATTTTCAGAAGTTAAAAAAACAGTTCAATATGAAGGTCCCGAATCAAAAAATCCGTTGGCATACAGATTTTATAATCCGGACGAAAAAGTAGATGGCAAATCGATGAAAGATATATTGCGTTTTAGCGCCGCATATTGGCATACGATGCGCGCCGCCGGATCCGACCCGTTTGGCTCCGGTACAATGTATCGTCCTTGGGAAGGCAAAGATAACGTTGCCAACGCTCAAAAACGCGTTAAAGTTTTCTTTGAATTTCTTGCGAAATTACAAATGCCGTTCTATGCGTTCCACGATCGCGATATTGCCCCCGAAGGCGATACGTTGCAAGAATCCAATAAGAATTTAGACGAAGTCGTCAAAGTATTAAAAGACGAGCAAGAACGCACAGGCGTAAAATTATTATGGGGGACCGCTAACTTATTCGGTAATCCGCGTTTTATGCACGGAGCGGCGACAAGTTGCAACGCCGACGTTTTTGCTTACGCCGCCGCACAAGTCAAAAAAGCGCTAGAAATCACAAAAGAATTAGGCGGCGCCGGATACACCTTTTGGGGAGGACGCGAAGGCTACCAATGCATCTGGAATACCGATATGAAACGCGAACTTGATCACCTCGCAAAATTTATGCACATGGCTGTCAATTACGCAAAAGAAATCGGCTTCAAAGGTCAATTTTATTTTGAACCTAAACCCAAAGAACCAACAAAACATCAATACGATTTTGACTCCGCCGCTTGCATAAATTTTCTCCGCGCATACGGATTAGAAAAACACATAAAAATGAATATCGAAACAAACCACGCAACACTAGCCGGTCACTCCGTAGAACACGAATTAGAATACGCCGCAAGTCAAGGCTTTTTAGGTTCCGTCGATGCAAACACCGGCGATATGTTGCTCGGATGGGATACCGATCAATTCCCGACAAACGTTTACGAAACAACAAAAATGATGCTCGTCATATTAAAATACGGCGGCTTCAAAACAGGAGGATTAAATTTCGACGCAAAAGTTAGACGCGAAAGCTTCGAACCTATTGATCTATTCTATGCGCATATCGGAGGCATGGACGCTTTCGCACTAGGATTAAAAATCGCAGCCGAAATAAGAAAAACAGGCGAAATCGCACAATTGGTAAAAGAACGATACGCCTCATGGGATACAGGAGTCGGCGCCGAAATCGAAACCGGAAAACACAACTTCAAATCACTCGAAAAATATATACTCAAAAAAGTCAATATCGAACCAAATAAATCTGGAAGACAAGAACTATTCGAAAATATCGTAAACAGATACACGTTTAAATAAGAAAGTTTTTAAATTCGGAATTCGGAATTCGGAATTCGGAATTCGGAATTAAAGATTTTGGTTTCAAATTTAAAATAATTTGAGGATCAATGAAATACATAAATTACAAAGGGGTATCTCTAAAAATTCATTTTTTTGTAAAAAGGTAGGCGGCGTTTCGCCACTGCGTTTATTTTTTGGGCCGCAATACGTGTGAAACAATTATTAAATTTTAATAATTCATAACGTGTAAAACAAATGTATTTTATACGTTGTGAAATAATAAAATTTATTAGCAACATAAAATCTAATGCGGCGTTTCGGCACAGCGTTTAATTTTTTAAGCCGCCTACCTGACAAATGAATTTTTAGAGACGCCCAAAGATTATTTTAAAAAATAATTCCGAATTCCGAATTCCGAATTCCGAATTCCGAATTTCCCCCCCTAACCTTTAACCTTTTCTTTACAAGATGCGTACAACGATTTTAATGTTTTTTATTTCGGTAATTATTGGCGTTGCGTTTGGTTTTTTTGGCGCTGTTTCCATGTTTGCGGTTAATCATTGGGACGTTTCGCTTGAATTTAACCGGAATGATTTTGTCGATAAACCAGTTGCTATTAAGAATACGACGGATTCCAAAGTTAAGGTTTATATTGAGAATAAGGTTTATGATTTTGGCGTTAAGGACGTGAAGGAAAAAGGGACTCACGATTTTGAGATAAAAAATGTCGGTTCTGGAATTTTGACGTTGCGCGTGGATCGGACGACGTGTACTTGCACGGGAATTGATCTTAACCGTCAACGTCTTGCGGCAGGCGAAACGGCAATCGCTACTGTACGTTACGACGCAGAACGAGCGACTACGGGACGTTATGAACAAGGCGGAATTATTGTTACGAATGACCCGCAAACGCCGGAAATACCGCTATCGATTCGCGGTATTTTTACGTCGCCTGTTGTGGTAAGTTCTCCGGTGATTCTTTTGCCAAGCGTTTCAGCAACCGAAAAACAAACCGCCAAAGTTCGCATTTACGGATTCGAAAAAGAGCCGTTAAAATTAGAGCCGCCGGTGTGGACGGACAAAACGCATTTCGACTTAAAATTTGAACAATCTGAATTGAACGACGATGACAAAAATAATTCGCTGTTTAAACATGCGATTTCGGTTTGCGAAGGAACGTTGACGATAACGCCGTTTGGTATGCCGGTCGGAACGTTTCAGGAACGGTTTAATATAAAAACAAGTTACGTAAGCGAATCATCGATTGAAATTTTTGCAAGAGGTCAAATTTACGGCGCCGGAATTACGCTAGCGGGACAAGGATTTGATAGAACTACCGGAATTATGTCAATTGAAACTATCAGATCCGGAGAAAAAATCGTAAGAGATATTTCAATTCAATTTACAGGAACGAATTTGCAAAACGCCGAAATCAAAGTTAAGGAAGTACGACCGAAATGGCTAAAAACAAACGTAACAAAAGGCGGCGTCGAAACCGCTGTACGCCGCTTTTTTACTCTGTCAATTGAAATCCCGCCAGACGCGCCGCAATGTAATTACACCACGCCGGACGACGACAAAGCCGCATTGGTAATATTAGAAACCGGCATGACAAATTCGCCAACAATAAAAATCCCTATCAGATTTGCTATCGAAAAATAAAGATAAATTGTAACCGTTCACGAAATTTTAAACGATAGGTTTTAGGGTTAGGGCGTAGGGAACGATTTTTTGTAACAAAAATTGTCCCTATTGTCCCACTTGTCAGCCCTGCCCCTAAAAAAATTGCCAATAGGGTATCTCTAAAAATTCATTTTTTGCAAAAAGGTAGGCGGTGTTTCGCCGCTGTGTTTATTTTTTGGGCCGCAATGGAGTTTATGCTACCAATAAATTTTAATAATTCATAAAGCCTA
>JAISLW010000369.1 GCA_031277105.1 Planctomycetaceae bacterium
GCCTTTTTGTTTGCCTTGCGGCAAAGTGCAGGCGGGACGCCCGCGATCCGTTGGTCTCGTCTGCAATTTAAGATCGCAGGCGGTCTTGCCCGCATGCGGTTGCAAATAAGCGAGGTTTAATATCTCAAGCGCCTTTTTGTTTGTCTTTCGGCAAAGTGCAGGCGAGACGCCTGCAATCCTTCTCAATTTTTGTTACAAAAATTGCCAATACGTATTTTGCTAAAGAATTTTCGAGATCTGTTACTATTTTATTTTCTTTTTAGGAAACTTCTTTTTATTGGGTTTAATATTTGTTCTGTTTTATGCGTTGTTTCAGCGATAAGAGAAGCGATTATTCCCGCTAGAATTGCATGTAAACCTAACGCCGGTAACGCTACAATCAGTCCTTGAACAGTAGTTACTAACGCCAAATAAATTCCTTCCGCTAAATCAGTCGGTTTAGCGGCGCCGCCTGATTCGGCTAGATGTTGAAACGCTATAATCATCCCTACAACCGTCCCCAATAACCCTATCATCGGCGCAATATTGCCAATCACATTCAAATACTCAATTTTTCTATAAAGCCGCGCCGCCTCCTCCTCTATCGCATCCTCGGCGCCACCCTCCACAGCCTCCCAACCAAACTCAAAATTCCCCATCCCCGCAACCAAAACCCGCCCCAATAAACTTTGATTTTCATTGCACATTTGAATAGCCGCCCCCAATTGCCCCTGCAATAACTGCCGCATAACCACATCCGTCAACTCCGGCGGCATAATCAAATTACGCCGAACCGTAAACAAAAATTCAATCACTACCGCAACCGCAATAAACGAAAGAAAAATAATAATATAACCAATCACGCCACCCGCACGCAAAAGACGAAAAAATGTTATTTTACCACCCGCATCTTTTACAACATTATTATTAGACTCCGAAGAAGAATTTACAGTTACGGCTCCTTCAGAAGAAGAATTTACAGTTGCGGCTCCTTCATTAGATTTATCCACAACGACTTCCGACGCAATACATACGCTAACCAAAAATAAACCCAATACACAAATAACAATAATCAATAATATTCGTAACATATAATTAAAAAGGAATAGTTTTTTTAAAATTCGGAATTAAAGATTTTTTTAGGGACACGTGGGACCGGAGGAACACGTGGGACAAATTGAATGATCGCAGTCGTCTCGATTCTGTATTTTGGATTTAGTTAAACGATTTGTGATAAATTTTTCCGGCGTCAATTTTTTCCCATTTCATTGCCAGTAATAACATATTCAACCCCTTCGCATCTTCTTGAATATGAGCTTCAATTCTTGCAACGATTTTTTGAGCGACTAATTGTCTTAATAATTCACCGAGCGTGTAAGCGCCCACCCCGCTTTTGTGGAAATCCGGATGAACCCTAATATCCATCAACGCCGCATCCCACGCTTCAATATACATTCTACTGCCAAAATCCATCCCGTTGTCCTCCGGCATCGGATTTGCGATACGCACTCTCGCCCTAGCAATCGGCTTGCCCGTTGAATTCATATACGCCGTTACCTCAATATAATCAAAATGCGCCAGCGAACACGCATCCCACCAATTAGCAGGCGACGGCGCCGTGTTAAACATCAACGTAAGATTTTGACGCCAACCTACCGTATTGACCGTAATCGGCGGCGTATAGCCCGATAACTTCAACGCATACCGAACCGTATTAGCACACGAAATATAACCGGAGTCAAGAAAACCTTGAACTATATGAATATCTGAATCAAAAAATCCTATCGCCTCGCCGCCGCCATAAAATCCAGTATAAAAAGATGGACAAGGAGACGGACGCAACGAACCGCCAAATATCTCCTTGACATTACGCCCGCGTAAATACTCCGTCCCCGCCCTTATCAATACCCGCGCACAAACAGCCTTGTCGCTATAAGAAGGATCAACCGCAATAAAACATATATTACCGCCCAAATCACTAAACCCCGAACGCAACTCATTCGCCGAAAAACATGTATGAATAAATCCAACCGCATCGCCGCCGTCAAACGCCAACCAAATAGAACGCGGATCAAAAAACGGAATACCCAAAACCTGTGATTGCAAAACCCCCATCGTCAAAGGCGTCAACTTCGCCCTATTACCACGCAATTGACTCTTACGCCAAAGCGATAAAAGACGAGGCGGATCCTCATTGCGAAAAGAACGAACTGTAAGCATTTTCTTAATGTTAATGTTAATTTAATGTGATTGTAACCGTTCACGGAAATTCTGTTTATTAAATTACGCTTTGGCAATTTTTTTAAGGAAAACTAGGACATGAGAGATAAATAAGACAATTTTTGTAACAAAAAACTACTATTCTAAATTCATAACTCCTAATTAAAAACTCTATCCCATATTTCCTAACCCTAAAAGTCTATCGCTTAAATTTCCGTGAACGGTTACGTGAATTATTTACAATCTTTTCCATGTTGTCGCCGCTTCGTAACCTACGGTGGTTTTTTGACCATGACCGGAATAAATAATCGTGTCAGGCGGCAATGTTAAAATTTTTGTCTGAATAGAATCAAATAAATCAGCGGTGTTGCCGTCGGGGAAATCCGTTCTTCCGTAGCCGTTGCGGAATACTAAATCTCCGGCAAAAACTATTTGCGTCGGCTCCGAACAAATCAAATATACAACATGACCCTTGCTATGACCCGGAACATGAAAAACTTTAACGTCAATTCCCGCTATACTTAACTCCGCCCCGTCCGATAACAAAACATCCGCCGGAGGAACAGATAATGAATGCCCAAATAAAGCCGATAAATTTAATTGCGGGTCAGTCAACTTATCCGCTTCAAATTCTCCCGCATAAATTTTGCAATTCGGCTTGGCTTTTTTTATCTTTGTAATTCCGGCAATATGATCTGCGTGACCATGAGTTACCAAAATCGCCGCCGGATCAAGTTTTTCAGCCCGCAAAAAATCCAATATCAAATGCGGCTCAAATCCTGGATCAATAATAAAACATTCCCGAATGCCGTTGGCATTGTTATTTTGCTTCAAATAGACAATATAGGCATTTTCTTCAAACGGGGTTGAGATTATTGGTTTGATAAAAATTTCTGAAAAATTCACAAATTGGTCTCCTGTAAATTGCGGAATTTTGTTAAAATATCCCGCTTGAATCTTTTTTGTCAAATCCTGTTGACTAAACTGCGTCGCTAACTGCCGATTTTGTGAATTACAAAAAGCAATTTGGCGATAAACTGAATACTTGGTTTAATTGGTTTGGTTTGAGCCGTTATTTGATGATTGTGTGAAATGATTACGCATTAAAATTTAAGTTTGGTTGCCGTCTGTTTATCTATCGGCGACTTGATGTTTTTTGCGTTGTTATTTTTGGCGCGGGTCGTATTTGAATTTAATTTGTCGTAATTGCGTAAAAGTCTGCCTTTCAGGTAACATTTTTGCAATAATTTTGAGGCGGCGGCGAGTGAAATTCAAATATGACAAGTTTAATAAGCGGATCAATTTCGGAGGATTTTAAGGTTAGGCGAAGTCGGCATTATGTTAATGTTGGCGGATGTTGTGGACGCCGGTTTGTGTTTAACTATGCTGTTGGGATCAAATTTGTTGCGTAATGTTTGTACTTAAATTTTGCGATATTAAAGTTTAATAGTTAAGTAGGCGGCGGTGAACGCAAATTAAAGTAAGAATAATTTAATAAGCGTCAAATTTAGGGCGGCAATTATTTTGACAATTATATTTTTTGACAATTATATATTGTATAACTCAATTTTGAATGTGTTATGAGATTATACAACGTTTAATTTGATTGCACAGTTACAGGTTAAAAATTTTGTATGAATCGTGTTGGAATATCGGCGATTTATACAATTAATACTCAAACGGGCTGTACTTATAATTTCGGCGGGCGGGCGTAATATCAGCGTTTCAATAGATAGGCTGGCGGCTGTTATCGAAATTGTAAGCGTGGACAGTTTAAAACAATTTTAAGAGGTAAGTTATACGGATCGTATTTGAATTTTAGCGTTTTGATCGATATGCGGATCGTGCTTGAATTTTACCGGTATTACGGCGTAAGTTAGCCTATTTTTCCGAAGGTTAGCGGGCGGCGGTAAATGAAAATTCAAGCGAGGACGATTTAAGTCTGAAATCTGACAGGCGCGATAGTAAATGAAAATTCAAGTGTGAGCAGTTTAAATACCTGAAGAGGAAACAATGAAAGTAAAAAATATTAGTTTGTTTTTGTGGTCGGCTGCCGTAATGGCGATTAGTTTTGTCGTCGGCGTTAATTATACGTTAGCTCAAAGCGGGTTGTCGATGCAACCTTTGCCCAATCAATCAAATCCAAAAGTTATCAATGAGGCTGTTATGGTTGCGAATGCGATACCTGTGAATAATCAGGTCGTTGATCATCCGTTGAGGGCGGTTGTTCGGTGGGCGGAAAATGAGCGTCCGAAGGTTGCGTTGATAAATGATTATACGGCGGTGATGACGAAGCAGGAATGTGTAGGCGGCGTGGTGCAAGCGGCGCAAATGATGGAGGTTAAAGTACGGCATAAGCCTTTTAGCGTTTATGTTAAGTTTATTTATCCTAAAGCGATGGTTGGTCAAGAGGCAATTTTTGTAGCGGGCAAGTATAACAATAAGGTTGTTGGTCATGGGGTAGGAGTTCAAAGGGCTTTTGGCACGATGAAACTTGATCCGGCGGGTATGATTGCGATGAGGGGAAATAAATATCCGATTACGGAAATGGGAATTTTGAATTTAATTGACAAGTTGTTGGAGGTTGGCAAGAGGGACATAAAATTCGGCGAATGTGTGGTAAATTATTATGAAGGCGTCAAGGTTGACGGGAGGGTTTGTACGATGATTGAGGTAACGCATCCGACGCCAAGAATTAATTTCATATTCAATATTGCAAGAATTTATGTTGACAAAGAACTAAACATTCCGATACGTTATGAATCATACGACTGGCCAAAAAAGGAAGGTTCGCCGGTAACATTGATTGAGGCTTATACGTATCAAAAGTTAAAATTAAACGTAGGTTTGACAGACCTAGACTTCGACCCGCAAAATCCAGCATACAATTATCCAAACGAATAATCGTAACGAATAATCGTAACATTGAATTTTGCTAAATGAGAAATTTGTTTGTAACCGTTCACGATAATAATCGTGAACGGTTACAAATATTTTAAATCAAAATGTCAATTACAATATTAAATGAACGTTTTGATTCCAATTAAAAATTTCACCTGTGTTCTCTGTGGTTAATAAAAATAAATTTGTGGTTTTTAGAATTTCCCTTAATCATGGAATGAGTATCTTAATTGCTTTGCCGACGTCAAAAACATATTGATTGTTTTTATTATTGCCTGTGATTTCTATTTCGTGCGGCGTAGTTTTTTCTGATGAATATTTTAATTCGACTGTCTGATATTTTTTGAAGTTGACAATTTCTTTTTGACCGGTTGAAGGATTTTCGGCGTATTCCAGATCGTCATTTATAATTTTTGAAATAATGATCTTATACTTGCCAACCGGCGCTCCCGTAAATCCGTAAGTTTTCATTGATACTTTGCCGTCATTTCCTGTAACAGAAGCGGCGCGGTATTTTGCGTTGTCTGAATTTACAGGAATAAATTCGACAGTCGCTTCTGGAAGCGGCGATCCGTCTTGTGTTACCATAACAACACAAGAATATAATTTTGGCAAATCAGCCGGCTTGTCGCTGGAAGAACAACCGACAACAATTAACGTAATCATAAATAAAATTTTTCGCATAGTTAAATTTTAAAGTTAAAGGTAAAGGTAAAGGTAAAATTAAAATTAAAGGCAAGTTCTAAAAAATCATTTGTTCTGGTAGGCGGCATTTCGGGGAAACGCCGCCTACCTGGACAAATGAATTTTTAGAGATGTACCTTTGTCAAAACGACACACTTTCTTCGCCAGTAGGAGTTCCCATTGCTCCCCAAACGCCAAATCTACTTTGACCTACAAGGGCTTTACCTTGTTTAACATCACCCGGTAAACCGCCTGTATCAACGCTGTTTCCGATAAACGAAACCGAACCATCGACACGACCGATATTGACGCCGCCCGAATGATTACTCTGCGCCGTATAAAAACCGTGAGCTGCCTCATTGGTATTATAGATACAAGTCGGCGCATTGGGCGGCAAAATTGTATGGAAGTTTGTATAAACAACACGCCCGTCCAACATACGCCCGCAACGCCAATGGGCATTGGAAACTGTACCTGTAAGCATACCGTCGTTGCCGCCTAAATTTTTACAGATATTTGGATCCCATATCCAACCGCCTCTATCAAGCGAAGTTGTTGTGGCAACGCCTCCTTTGATTTTTCGTGATCCGATTGATTCTGAAACAATACTTTCACTAATAACAATCGTATTGCTCAAACCGTCGCTACAAAAATCAAATGTTTTTTCAATATGCCAATAAAACAATAATCGTCCAGTGAGATCGCCATCTTGGCCAATTTGTGAGTTATTCATGAGTGTGTTTATTCCATCGGCAAGACATATTACAAGATTACCTGGTTGCCGTACATAATTTGCTGTTGGACCGGAGTTTCGGCTGGCGGCGTTGTCTGAAGGACAAAGGAACATTTTGGGAGTGCGTATTGCAGCGTCAAGTTGCCAAGGACCAATATCTGAAGCGTTGGAGTTAATACTGTCAAAAAGACCTTGTTGTTCCATGAACGGTAGCATTGCATAATTAGCCGACCATTCATCACGACTAGAAGTGGCATAACGTTTATTGCGTTGTAATGGTAATCGATTATTAGCGTCGTGAAAATTGTGAAGTGATAACGTCCACTGTTTCATATTATTTGAACACTGCATTCGGCGTGCGGCTTCACGGGCGGCTTGAACTGCCGGTAAAAGTAACGCAATCAAAATGCCAATGATTGCTATCACTACCAAAAGTTCAACAAGCGTAAAACCAAATAAACCAAGAA
>JAISLW010000388.1 GCA_031277105.1 Planctomycetaceae bacterium
AAATAATTATTAAATTTCAATAATTCATAACGTATAAAATAGACGCATTTTATACATTGAGAAATAATAAAATTTATTGGTATCATAATCTCTACTGCGGCGTTTCGGCGAAACGCCGCCTACCTGGACAAATGAATTTTTAGAGATACCCAATTATCGTTACAAAAAATAATTACCTCTGCTGAATAGTTATAAAAAACTACTCTCTATACTGCTCGTACTTGAAATTCATCGATTTAAAAGCGTCAAAGCCTGCCGTCCGAAAGCTAGGCAGGCGAAGGTAAACGAAAACTCAAGTGCGAATAGTTTAAACCCTACGCTTTAAAACCTAGCGCTTAAATTTACGTAAACGGTTACGTTAAATCGATCAAATCAGGACGTAACGAAACTTGTGTCCGTGCATAAGACTTCTTTGACGAATGGTTGTCCTAATTCTTGATTAATATGCAGCATGATTTTTTGTTTTATTGGCAACATGCTTGGCGACGTGATTTCATCTTCTTTCGCTTCTCGCAAAACAGTATAAACTATATCGCGTAATTTTTCTGTTCTTGTCGCCATGACGCGATCAAATTGCGATTCGTCTTTTCTGTTAATACGAACAGTTATCGTTACGATAAATTGGTCGTAAAGCGTCGGATCGGTTTTATTTTTGTTCTGAAACTTAAAAGGCTCGCCTAATTTTTTTTCTATCCAGTTGCGCGTGTCAATCGTCGTTTCCGGCGTAGCGGTTAGACCCGCCGTTTGCAACGTTTCCGGCAATTGCGGAATCTGTTCGGTTATATTGCGCGCTATCGTTTCAGGATTAGGCAACATCATGTACATTATTATCATCTGCGCCAACGCTAAAACAACAAGCGATAAAATCACTATCATTCGCGACGCAAATATTGATTTAGGCTGCTCGGTATTTTCCTGATTTGCCGGCGCCGGTTCAACCGGTTTTTGTTCTTTAGCCATTTTAAAAACCTCCTTTCGTTCTAATTAAATTTTGAATTGTTTTTTAAACTGTTCTTACTTTTTAGTTGTAACCGTTCACGGAAATTTTTTTTAGCAAATTACGTATTGATAATTTTTGAGGGACAAGTGGGACATGAGGGACAAGTGGGACAATATTTTTTGTAACAAAAAATCGTTTACAGGAACGCGGTCGTCGCGGTTGCAAGGCAACCGCTAGCGGTAGAGATAAAAATCTCCATCGCTAGCGGTTGAGTACAACCGCATGCAGGCGAGACGCCTGCGATCCTGCTGACAATTTTTTTTTGTAACAAAAAACTGTTCTCTCAATTTCTAAAAAAAACTATTCCCTAACCACTACTTCCTACACGCTAGCCTCTAAAATCTATCGCTTAAATTTCCGTGAACGGTTACAAAATATGTTTCGTATTACGTTGTCGAATGCGTATAGTTTACCAATTTTGTCAATATAGTAAAAGGGGAACTTGTCAAAAAATTCTGTTGATAATTACGATGCGAAATCGAAATCATCGTTGTAATTATCGTTACTATTATTATTGTTATCGTAAGTCGGATCAAAATAACTGTTATCATCGCAATATTCGTCTACGTAATTATCAGCGCAATTATTTTCAGGCGAGACTTGAATGTTGCGATTAACGTTTTCTGATTGTTTGGCGGCGTTTTTGTGTAACATTTTTGTTTTTCCGCTTGCTAATAATTCTGATAAAATTTTTGGCGTTGTTCTTTGGTTTGCGTTTGCGATATTATTATTTATTTGGAATGATTTTGTTGTATTGTTATTTTTGAGCGATTTGTACCATTCGTTTAATGTCATAATTACTTCGCGTGCTTGCGAGCCGTTGTATGGTCCGACGATACCTTCGGCTTCCATTGTTTCGATAATTTTTGCGGCGCGTCCGTATCCGATTGATAATTTTCGTTGTAACAACGACGTTGATCCTCGTCCTTCGCCTATAACGTATTCTACTGCTTTTTCGTATAGATCGTCGTGTTGTTCGTCGACTATATTTGTTATATTTGTGGTATCTTTTCTTTTTGTTTTTGCGATAAATCCTCCGGCGTTGTTTCCGTAATTATCAGTAGCGTCAATTTCATCGTTTTCAACTTCTACTAATTCGTCGATGAAATCCGGTTTATCTGTTTTGATTTCATTTACGATTTTATCAATATCGTCTCTGTCAACAAACGTGCCTTGACCGCGATTGATTTCATTTTTATCTGAATTAAGGAACAGCATATCGCCGCGTCCTAGTAATCTTTCAGCGCCGGTTTGGTCTAAAATTACCATGCTGTCGCCGCGAGTCGCAACTCCGAAAGATATTCTTGTAGGCAAGTTCGATTTGATCAAACCTGTAATTACGTCAACCGTCGGCTTCTGCGTCGCAAGCACAAGATGAATGCCAACGGCGCGACTCTTTTGGGCAAGTCGAATAATATGACCTTCTATTTCCTTTGGCGCTACCGATGACATCAATTCGCCAAACTCGTCTATTATTATCACAATTCGCGGTAAACTCTTCGGCACTATTTGCCATTCCTCGTCGCTGCATTCGGTAAGTTCCATGCGGCGCCGCAATTCAGATTCGGGTAATTTATTATAGTCGTTTATATGCACGACCCGTGCGGCGTTCAATAGTCTGTAACGCTCTTGCATCTTCTCAACAACCCACGACAAAATCGCCTCCGTCTTGCTCATGTCAATAACAACGGGATGTATCAAATGAGGTATATTTTGATAAGGGCTAAGTTCGACGCTCTTCGGATCAATCATAAGCATCCGAACTTCCTCCGGCGTGCGCGTCATCAATATTGAAACGATAATTGAGTTAAGACAGACGCTTTTACCCGTGCCGGTTCTGCCCGCTATAAGCAAATGAGTCAACGCCGCAAGATCGCTAATCATCGGTTTACCCGAAACGTCCTTACCCAAAAAAAGCGGTATATTTAACGACTGCCATGAATCGGAAGATTGCTCTATAATTTCACGCATACGAACTATGCGGCGTATCTTATTAGGCAACTCGACGCCAAGAGTATTTTTACCAGGTATCGGATTCACTACGCGAACTTTAGGAACGCGCAACGCCAAACCTAAATCGTCGGCAAGTTGTTGAATTTTGTTAATACGCAATCCTTTTGCAAGTTGTAATTCAAATTGCGATACCGTCGGACCTCGTTGAACATCTACTACTTCGACTTGCAAGTTGAACGTTTTAAAAACGTTTTCGATTTGTATTGCTCGTTGTTCTGATTCTTCGGCGCAATCGTTATCGTTATAGACTTCCGGTTGGGTTAATAGTTCTATGGTCGGTAATTTATAATTGTGCTTTAAATTTTTTGCCGTCTCAATTTTTTTGATTGTGTTACTTTGGATTTCGGACTGGCGGTCGTTGTGGGCGGCGGTTTGTTTAGCGTTGATAATTTGGGCGTTATTTATTGCGGCGTTTGTGTTGCCGTGTTTAATTGCGGTAATATTGATATTGTTATTATTATGTTCGGGCGTTTGGTTATTTGCGATGACAACTGGACGAGCGTGAGCGGCGTGAGCGGCATGGGCGGCGTGGTGACGGTTAGGCAATGTTGATAAAGTTGATGTTGACGGCGAGGTTGGCGACGTTGGCGATGGCAAATCGGGAGTTGGGTTATGTTGAGGCTTTCCGCTAGCGGCGTTATTGAGCAAGGCGATCAATAATTTTGTCAATTGTAATAACATTCCATCGGCAGAAAGTACCAGCCCGCCGATGATAAGACTTAAAAGTAAAACAACGCTGCCGACGACGGCGACGTTATTATTGATCGCCGTCGCAACTGACAATCCAATAAAACCGCCAGGATTATTAGTAGATAACGGGAACGCAATTAATTTGTGCGCAAAAAGTCCGCAAAGTCCGCAAGAACCGATAAGGGCAAAAATGAAACCGATTGAACGTAAAATTATTTGATCGAACTTCTGCATTGTAAGTAATTTTATTGCGCAAGCGCCGAAAGGCAACAATAAAAACAAGGCTGATTGTCCGAACAGGTTGACGGCGACGGCGGACAATATTGCGCCAACGGGACCGCAGAGGTTTTTGATATTTTTTTGTGTGTTGTTTAGGTTTTGTGTTGTGTTTAGGTTTTCGTTTTCGGTATCATCGTCGTCTTCGGCGGGTTTATAATTTTGGTTTTGTGTCGATTTAATATTTGCGGCGTTGTTAGCGATGGGCGGGTTAGTGTTGAGTTTTGTTGCGGCGGGCGGGTTTAGTTGCGGCGTAGTTTGGGCGTAAGTAGAAAAAATAGGAGAAGGCGAAACCAAAGAAGGCGCAACCGAAGAAGACGCAACTGGAGATGTTGGAGGATAGTTGTTATTGATGTTTGATGAAACTGCCGAAGAAACATCGGGGGCAACTGAAATTGACGACGTAGAATCAACGCCGGAATCAACTTTGGAATCTGTCGATACCGTCGCAATTGGTATATCGTCGGGCGAATGACTTAAAACACTGATCGCAAAAACTACGAACAATGTTGAAACGACAACGCCAAGAAATCTTAGACCAAGCGGTTTCATTACAGGGGGGAAAAGGGGGAAAAGGGGAAAATGTTGGGGATGTGATGGTAAAACGAAATTATTGCAATTTTAAATCATAATTTATGTTTTATAATTTCGGCAAAATATCTGGTGTTCGTATTTGCAATTCAGCAATTTATAAAGATCGTACTTGAATTTAAGCGATTTAACAGCGTCAAGGCCTACAGTTTGATTAGGCAGGCGGAAGTAAATACAAATTAAAGTGTGAACAATTTATACTGCTCGTACTTGAAATTCAGCGATTTAAAAGCGTCAAAGCCTGCTGTCCGAAAGCTAGGCAGGCGAAGGTAAACGCAAACTCAAGTACGAATAGTTTAAAAATATTTCAAATTTATCTCATAGTGAATTGTATTTTGATCCGGCAAGCGCCGGTTATGTAAATTCAAGTGCGATCCATTTAATGATCTATTTAAACCGTTGTTAATTCGGTTGAGATCACAATATTCTTTGAAAAAAAAACTCTCAAATGAATAATCGTTATTACCAGTAATATAAAGACAGAACTAATAACTATACTGCTCGTACTTGAAATTCAGCGATTTAAAAGCGTCAAAGCCTGCCGTCCGATAGCTAGGCAGGCGACGGTAAACGCAAACTCAAGTACGAACAGTTTAAAACTCTATGCTTATAAAATCTCGTGAAAGATTACAAAAGATTTTTCGGAAGGAACGTAGCCATCTCGGTTACACTTTGCCGCAAGGCAAACCAAAAGGCGGTTGAGATTAAAACCTCGCTCATTAGCGTTTGAGTACAACCGCTTGCAGGCGAGACGCCCGCGATCCTGTGATGCAGGCGTCTCGCCTGCGAATCTGAAGAAACACAGGCAAAATGCCTGCGATCAGTCTGACGATTTTTCGTTACAAAAATTCAAGATCAAAAAAATTCGATCCAAAGATTACGCAGATTAAAAAAATTATTTAAAAAATCTTTCTAATCTGCGTAATCTGTGGACGACAATTTTAATCTCAAATTTTGTAACACGAAAGCGGTAGTATAAATCATTTCGCAAAATAACACAAGACCAGTCAGTAAAAATTTTCAGAATTTTTTAATTTAAAAAAGAATCCAGACAGAACACAACCGACTCGGATGCACACGGAACAATTGCATTTCGAATACATCCGAGACGATTACGTTCTGTCTCTTTTTAAATTGTTCTTAATTTAGGGCATTCTCTAAAAATTCATTTGTCCAGTGTCCAGGTAGGCGGCTAAAAAAATTAAACACTGTGGCGAAACGCCGCCTACTTGCAACAATTGAATTTTTAGAAATGTTTTTGTTATGCGATGTTTTTTGTAATTACGTCTTGTAGAGTTGCGGCTTGTTGTACTCCGGTAAATTGTGTTACTAAGTTTCCATCTTTGAACAAAATTAACGTTGGAATACGCTCAACGCCAAATTTTAACGCCAATGATTGCAAACTGTCCGTGTCAACTTTGGCAATCGTTGCGTTACTCCCAATCGCTTCCGCTACCTTTTCCAATATCAATAACTGTTGACGACAAGGACCACACCAAGTCGCAAAAAAATCAATCAATACTACACCGGAACGAATTACCGACTCAAATTCCGCTTCCGAACTAATTACTTTAATAAGATCACTCATTTTTTTATTACTTGTAAACTAATTGCAATTAAAATTTGTCATTACGCCGTTACTGCGTCAAAACGCCAAACTCTAATATGCGATTAGTAATTTGTTAAATATTCTTCCCTGATGTTAAATATCCTTCCCTGAACTTGCCCGATCAATCGTCCCCAATACAATTCCCGCTAATCGTCTTTTGATCACTAACAACACTAACAACACCGTTAAATCTTTATTTAAACTGTTCGCACTTTAATTTGCGTTTACCATCGCCCGTCTAGCTGTTGGACGGCAGGCTTGGAAACTTTTAAAACAATGAATTTCAAGTACGAGCAGTATATCTTTATCGCCTATTTATCGCAGGAAAATTACAGGCAATAAAATTATTTAACGGATTATAGACTACCGCCTGTAGTTTGGCAAGTATCAAGAATCGTATTTGAATTTTAACCGAAGAGTTTAACAGACGATTTGCGTACGTATTTGTTATTCTTGTAATGAAAATGACAAGTTGGGCATATTGACGACATTTTTGTAAGTAATGTTGACGAATTTTTTACAAATTTTGCAGATGTTATTTTTTAGTTTATGTCATTGTATTGTAATAAAAGACGCATGTTGTTTTGCATCGGGACAAAAATTTTTTCAACTGGTACAAAATGTGCTTTCGTTACAAGACACAAAAAACGTATTTTATACTGCTCGTACTTGAAATTCGGCGATTAAAAATCGTCCAAGCCTGCCTAGCTTTCGGACGGCAGGCTTTTACGCTTTTAAATCACTGAATTTCAAGTACGATCTGTATATAGCGGCGTGATATAGGTGTAATATAACGTAATTTTTGATCCTTTAATTTATTTATTATTTATTTTTTTTATCTGTTTACACTTGACATTGTGTTTAGCGTTGCCTGCCTAGTTATTGGGCGGCGGGCTTTGACGTTTTTACATTGCTGAATTTCAAGTATGAGCAGTATAATTTTATTTATTCGCTTTCGATGTCAAGCATGATTTTGCCAGCAATCAAAGAAAATCAGTATGTATGCACGTTGAGCAATTCGCATCAATGTTCTCACAGGGACGATTTGCGTTTGCTTTATGAGGTTAGTGTGATATTGTCGGAGGCGCGTGATGTTGAGAGTGTGTTTAAGCCGTTGCTTACGAAGATGGCTTCTTGTATTGGTATTGTGCGGGGCGCTATTTCTATACTTAACCGCGTAACGGGCGAGATAGACATGATGGAAGGTTACGGTCTTGACCGTGAGCAGTTGCGGCGCGGTTGTTATTTGCCTGGCGAAGGCGTAACGGGCAAGGTTGTCAAGACTGGTAATCCGATAGCGGTTCCGCGGATTTCAGACGAGCCGTTGTTTCTCAATCGTACCGGCGCCCGCAACATGGACGAAGCGCATAATACGTCTTTTATTTGCGTGCCGATACGGATCGGGGTCGAGGTAATTGGGACGATAAGTATTGATCTTCCTTATTCGCCGGATTTATTGGATGACAAGGTTTGGTTGTTGACGATAGTAGCGGCGTCGATAGCGCAATTTGTGCGTATTTATCAGATTTCAATAGAGGAAGTGAACGAACTTAAGGCGGAGAATAGTCGTTTGCAGGCGGAGTTGCAGGAGGCGAGTCAACGTTTTTCATCGATAGGTAAAAGTGAAGGCATGCGTCGGATTCATAGTCAGATGATGGCGGTTTGTAATACGAAGGCGACTGTTTTGTTGCTTGGCGAAACCGGCGTGGGCAAGGAGCGTTTTGCGAATGACATACATTTTGCGTCGCAGCGTGCGAAGATGCCGTTTATCAAGGTGAATTGTGCGGCGATACCGGAGTCGTTGATAGAGAGTTTGCTTTTTGGTCATGAGAAGGGCGCTTTTACGGGAGCGGTTCAGCAGCAGCGCGGTTATTTTGAGCAAGCCGATGGCGGTACGATTTTTCTTGACGAGATAGGCGAGTTACCGTTAATGTTGCAGGCGAAATTTTTGCGGGTATTGCAAGAGCGTGCGTTTGAGCGGGTTGGCGGTTCGGAGACGGTGAAAGTTGATGTGCGGGTTATTGCGGCGACGAATTGCGATTTGAAAAAATTAGTTGACGACGGGTTATTTAGGCAGGATTTATATTACAGGTTAAGTGTGTTTCCGATTATAATTCCGCCGTTAAGGGAGCGGAAGGTTGACATAATGTTATTGGCGAATCATTTTGCGAGGCGTTTTAGCGAGGAGTATGGCAAGCCTGTGCCGGCGTTTTCTTTGACTACGGTTAATATCTTGAACAGTTATGGTTGGCATGGCAATATTCGCGAATTGGAAAATACTATTGAGCGGGCGGTTATTTTGTCGAATGACGGTGTGATTCATAGTTATCATTTACCGGAAGAGTTGCAAAAAGTATCCGGCGTAATTTCGCATCGTATTGGAACGTTGCCGGAAGTTTTAGACTCCGTCGAAAGGGAGATGATTGTTGAAGAATTAAAAAGATCAAAAGGAAACATTGCAAAATCCGCAAAAAATCTAGGCGTAACTGAAAGAATTATGGGACTAAGAATCGCAAAATACCAATTAAACCCCAAAGAAAACCTCTCCTAAAATATATGCAACCGTTCACGAAAATTTCAACGATAGATTTTAGGGAGTAGGGGAGAGGGAGTAGGGAATAGTTTTTTAGAAAACTAGAGAACAGATTTTTTGTTACAAAAAATCGTCAGAATGATCGCAGGCATTTCGTCTGTGTTCTTTCAGATTCGCAGGCGGAACGCTTGCATCTTAGGATCGCGGGCGTCTCGCCTGCATGCGGTTGTACTCAACCGCTAATGAGCGAGGTTGAAATCTCAACAGCCTTTTTTGTTTGCCTTTCGGCAAAGTGCAGGCGAGACGCCCGCGATCCGTTGGTCTCGCCTGCATTTTAGAATCGCAGGTACTTCAGGATCGCAAACATTTCGCCTGGTATTTCTTCAGATTCGCAGGCGAAACGCCTGCATCCCAGGATCGCGGGCGTCTCGCCTGCACGCGGTTGTACTCAACCGCTAATGAGCGAGATTTAACATCTCAACTTTTTGGTTGTAAATTGAGAAATTTTATTATTAGAATCGCAATGAAAAACTCCATCATCTTCCGTCCCAATCCACGCCCCGCCCAAACCGTCTTGAATTAGCGCAACAATAAAATTAGCATTCAAACCCTCAATCTGTTGAACCTGCGGCTCAAATTTCGGCGCCACCGGTTTGATCGGTTCAATTTTTGGAGCCGGTTTAGAAGTTTCAGATTTATTTTGGGCAAGCGTAAAATTTAAGAGATTCACAATTGCGAAAAGAATTATCGTTACAAAAAAACGTCTTTGAAAAATTTTCATAAATTTGCCTAAAAATTATTCGGTTAAATTTTTGTTACAGAAATTACAAACATTACAATATCGCCAATTCAAGACTCAACTCAAAATCAGAATTTTGAAAATTTTAGATAAACAGAAAACTCTGTCAATACTTTCCCGCCAAAACAAAAAAATCCTTTTAATCTGCGGATCAAATTTTTTGTCCACAGATTACGCAGATTATACAGATCGTACTTGAAATTCATTGATTTAAATCGTAAAAGTCTACAGTCCGAAAGTTAGGCAGACTTTGACGCTTTTAAATCATTGATTTGCAAGTACGAGCAGTATATTATTTTTTGTAACGATAATTATAATTTTTTGGCGGCGTTTATTTTTTCTTTTTTGCGTTTTTTAAGATTCTTTCTTTTTCCGTTTTATTTTCAGCGCCAACTATATCAAGCGGCGTCATGCCGTGAATATCTTTAGCGTTTACGTCTGCGCCCGCTTCTAACAAAATTGTCAACATCTCTGGACGACCGCGTTCAGCTGCGTCGTGTAACGGCGTT
>JAISLW010000514.1 GCA_031277105.1 Planctomycetaceae bacterium
TTACAACTCAACAAATAGATATGATCTCATTCTTTGATATATTAGAATCTCGTAAATCATTGACAATCGGACAATGGATAGATAAATTAATTTACTTGCTACATAATAATGTAATTAAATATAATAAAGAATTTAGAGTATCTTGGGAGGTATTTAATGATATTCAAAAAAATGTAACACAAAAGCGACTTTTTTTTGAATTATTTTTTATTGTTCCGATTTTAATTTTTATTTTATTTTTAATTTTTATTTCAATTGTTACTTAACTATAATTAATTTAACCGGTAGTAGTGGACGGCAAAAGCTGTGTGCCGAATGTAGATCAATAAGTTATATTTTAATGTTGTGGGTTGAAGTGAAATATTGAGTATTTTTTTAACGGTTGTCGAAATGAATCTTCAACGTGTAAAGTGGTTGAAAATATTACTGCCCTGTGAGTTATAAATATTTTTGAGAATATACAGACAATATCCTTGACGTTTTGGTACTTGCCAAAACATTTTATTTCTTTCCCACCTTTTTTTTCAATAATTTTGTGTAACGATTATCTCCAATACTTTCAAGAAATTTACTATATTTACATAAATCGAAATATTCATCATTTTCCATTATAATACCATAACATTTCTCACGAAATACAAGTCTTATTGTTATTTTCTTACACATGGAAAAATTTATTGGTGTTTGGTCACTCTGTACAAGACATTTTTTTTGTCCTCTTAAAAAAAATAAATCTGTATCATTTTCAGATACGCCTCGTTTTTTTCTCTCTAAGAACGTATCTATATCTGCTTCATATCCTAATCCAGAATGATCGAATATTTGGATCAAAAAATTTTTATTTTTGATAGTAGTACAATAAGGTATCGGGACATTTTTTTGAATAGCAAATCCGTCAGGCATCTTAAAAGGAATTATTATTGATTCATCAATATTATCTTGGTTTTGTTGTCTCTGGCAATAATCGTCAAAGTTTGATACGGTGATGCACACATTACGATTCAGAGTTTGCTGCCTTTGGAAATATTCTTCTAAATCTGATAGATACTTGTTATATCCAACCTTATTAATACATATACTCTCAATAAAATCAGTATATTTATCAATATCAAAATAAACTATTCGTACTTGAGTTTGCGTTTACCTTCGCCTGCCTAGTTTTCGGACGGCAGGCTTTGACGCTTTTAAATCGCTGAATTTCAAGTACGAGCAGTATAATTAGATTCATGCAATGAAAAATTAATACCACAGTCAACATAATAAATAATTCCATCAATAATTACACTTGAACATTTTTTTTCATTGCACCCATTGACATCATAAATACTGGCACAATAATATATTGTGTTACCATTAGATAAATTAATATATTGGGGTTGCGTTTTGAACCATCGCTCTGGCGAAGCGCTAGGATGTTCAATCACTGATTGTTTCAATCTTTCTATTTCAGCAAATGTAACGATGTCAATGAAAATATAACTACGAGAACGTCCTTTTAAACTCCATGATATAGGAGTTGAATGTTCTCCTAGTTTATATTCATTGGGAATAATAAATTCAATTATATCATCTTGATAATGATAATTATTATTTGTTATCATAAATTCAATAAAACATAATGGGGTATCTCTAAAAATTCATTTTTTGGTGATACTTGACGTGTGCTTAAATTTTTTTATTATAAAGGGCGTCTCTAAAAATTCATTTGTCTAGGTAGGCGGCTAAAAAATCAAACACAGCGCCGAAACGCCGCATGAGAGTTTACGTCGCTAATAAATGTTAATATTTCAAAATGTATAAAACAAATTTATTTTATACGTTATGAATTATTAAAATTCAATAATTATTTCATGCGTATTGCGGCGTTTCGGCGAAACATCGCCTACCTTTTTGCAAAAAAATAAGTTTTTAGAAGTTCTCTTAAGTCCGAGCGGTTTAAATATTTCTTAGATCGTCGAATAATTCTTCAAGCGAATAATATGCTTTGTCGAATAGCGGGCGGATTTTTTTGTATATTTTTTCGTTTTCAGGATTTGGCAATATCGTTTCTTCTGTTTTTAGGAATTGCTCAATTACGTTAAAATTTTTGAAAATTTTTGTTCCTACGCCTCCTACAATAGCGGCGCCTATTGAAGTTGCTTCTTCGATAAAATTTGGGCGTTGAATTTTTGTACAAAAAATATCTGCCATCAATTGCAACCAGACGCGTCCTTTTGCGCCGCCGCCTATAACCGTCATCGCGTCTATTGGAATATGCTCGCGGAAAATATCTACAATTATTGCAAAATTAAATGTTATGCCTTCCATTACGCTCCTAATCATATCGCAACGCCGCGACGTCAACGTCAGACCGATAAACGCTCCGCGTGCATTCGGATTCCATCGCGGCGACCGCTCGCCCAAAAGATACGGCAAAAAAATTAAACCGTTAGCGCCCGCCGGACTCTGCAACAATAATTCATTCATCAATTGATAAACATTTTCATTTCTTTTTTTGGCTTCTATTGACTCGGCTTCGCATATTTGTTCTTTGAGCCAGTTGTAAGCGGCGCCGGCGGTTTGCACCGAACCCGACGGGTGATAATATTCCGGCACGCAATGCGCCCAAGTCATTGTTCGCATTTTTGCATCAAGAATAGGTTGTTCCGTAGTCAATCCGATCCAGCCGCTTGAACCCAAATAATGATACGCCGCCCCCGGTCGAACCGACCCGACGCCAACGGTTGCACACGTCCCATCGCCGCCGCCACAACATACCGCCGTACCAGATTTTAAGCCCGTCAATTTTGCCGCTTCGCTAGTTATCTCGCCAAGAATATGCGTTGACGGAAAAACATCGGGAAAAAATTCTTCGTCAATTCCAGCGGCATTGAGCATCGTTTGCGACCAATTTTTTTTGATCAAATCAAACGCATTCGTTCCCGATGCGTCGGAATAATCTGTTGCAATTACTCCGGTCAATCGAAAGTTAATATAATCTTTGGCGCAAATTGTTTTGAACGTTTTTTTAAATATTTCCGGCTCGTTATTCTTGACCCAAAGTAACTTCGCCAACGGATAAACAGCGGCAACGCGATGCCCGATAATCTTATATGCGTCCGGCATTGAAATTCTAGACAAAATATCCGACGCTTCTTTTTCACTGCGTTGATCGCAATAAATAATAGACGGTCGCAACGGATTACCTTGACGGTCAATGCAAGTAACGCCCATCATTTGACCGCTAAGCGAAACAACGCCAATCTGCGAAGGATCAATTTTAGATTTGGAAATTAGTTGTTGCGTCGATTGGCAAACCGCATTCCACCAGTCATGCGGATCCTGCTCCGCCCAAACGCGATTAAAATAATTAGTCGAATACGAAACCGTACAACTCGCAATCAATTCGCCGCCATCAGAAAATAATGTCGCCTTGTTGCCAGATGTGCCAAGATCATGTGCAAGAATATAAGTCATAATCTCTAAATTAATGTTACAGGTAACTCCAAAAAAAACAAATTTATTTTTATTAACCACAGATAACACAGAGGAAATTTTTAAATTGACATTTTGATTTAAAATATTTTTAAAAATTATTCTCTGTGAACTCCGTGTTCTCGGCGGTTAAATAAAAAACGGTTTTTTAGAAGTTACCTAAATGGATAAACGTAAATTCAAGTTATTGTTTATGCCAAAAGTTAAATTTTGTTTTACGGTTTGTTTAAACGTAAAATTGAAAAATAAACGGAAAATTTTACCAACCGCCATCCACAAGTCAAGCAAGACGACTGCGTTCATTCCGACGCAAATTCAGAATTAAAAAAACTAATCCCTGACCTCTAACCTCTAAAATCTATCGCTTAAATTTTCGTGAACGGTTACGATTATTTTTTATCTGGTAGTCCCCGTTGACAGTATTAAAAATTGCGGTATCATTCAAGGCTCAAATTTTCAATTGCGTTTATATTTATACTGTTCGTACTTAAAAAAATCGGCGATTTAGATAATGTCAAAGTTTGTTGTCTGATAATTTGACAGGCGAAGTTAAACGCAAATTGTAACCGACAAGTTTATTGTTCCGCTTGTCCTTCAATGTCCCATTTGTCCCTCAAAAATTGCCAAAACGTAGTGAACTGTAAACTCAAATTAAAGTACGAAAAGTTTAACGCACAATTTTCAAAATTTTAGAATAAATCAAAAATAAAATTTATGCCGACAATCAATCAATTAGTTCGTAAAAATCGACAACAACAAGTTTACAAAAGTAAATCTGTGGTTTTAGATAAATGTTCGCAAAAACGCGGCGTATGCCTGCTTGTCCGTACAATGCCGCCCAAGAAGCCAAATTCAGCTTTGCGAAAAATTACAAGAGTTCGACTCTCAAACGGTAAAGAGGTTACCGTCTATATTCCTGGCGAACAGCATTCGTTACAAGAACACTCAATTGTTCTTATTCGCGGCGGTCGTGTTCGCGACTTGCCAGGCGTGCGATACCAAGTTATTCGCGGTACGCTTGACGCAACCGGAGTCGACGGACGTAAACAAGCACGAAGCCGATACGGCGCAAAAAAGAACCAAAAAGCAGCAACAAAAGGCGCTACAAAAAAGAAATAAAATTTACGGGCGTCTCTAAAAATTCATTTGTATAGGTAGGCGGCTAAAAAAATCAAACACAACGCCGAAACGCCGCATGAGAGTTTACGTCGCTAATAAATGTTAATATTTCAAAATGTATAAAATAAATTTATTTTATACGTTATGAATTATTAAAATTAATAATTATTTTGTACGTAATGTTTTTTGCAAAAAATGAATTTTTAGTGATACGCGAATGTTATCTCAAAATTCATTTTTTGAAAAAATGTAAGACGGTATTTTGTTGAAATGCCGTAATATCCTAAAATAAATTTTTAAAAATACGCAAAATTTCAAACGTGATCAGTTTAGAAATTGACGGTTTAAAATCTATGATGAGTCAATTTTGCTAAACTAATTTTATGAACAGTTAAACAAAACTTAATTAAAACCAAAAAGGAAAAAAATAAATGGGACGCATAACAGCAAGTAAAAAACAATTGAAACCAGACCCGATTTATAATTCGCTTCTTGCAAGCAAATTTATAAATTGTCTGATGTGGGACGGCAAAAAAAACGCCGCCGAAAGCGTATTTTACGGAGCGCTAGAAATTATAAAAACTAAACATCAAGATAAATCGCCAATAGAAGTTTTTCACTCCGCAATCGAAAATGTTAAACCTAATATTGAAGTAAGATCAAAAAGAGTAGGAGGCGCTTCTTATCAAGTTCCGATGCCAGTCCAAAAAAACCGGCAACAGTCGCTTGCTATACGTTGGATACTAAACGCAGTCCGCGATAAAAAAGGACAACCGGCACACGAAAAATTAGCAAACGAACTAATAAACGCTTTCAATAAAGAAGGAACTGCAATCGTAAAAAGAGAAAACGTACACAAAATGGCAGAAGCAAATAAAGCCTTCGCACATTTCGCATGGTAATTTATACCACTCATACCTTTAAATCAACGAATTGCAAATACATCGGGCGTCTCTAAAAAATAATTTTTTGTAAAAATGTATGCGATGTTTCGCCAAAACATCGCAATACGTATAAAATAATTATTAAATTTTAATAATTCATCACATGTAAAATAGACGTATTTTACTTGTTATAAAGTAAAAATATTTATTGTAACAATAAATATTTGTCTCATCTGTCCCGTTAGGGACAACATGTTGATAGAAAAGCAATGTCAAAAATATATTTGTCCCGCTAGGGACAACATGTAAATACGACCTTAACCTTCATTGCGTCCTTGACGGGACGCTAAAATTCGTATCATTTTTTTCTACCAACATGCTGTCCCTAACGGGACAATATTTAATGTTACGAAAATTATCCCGATACACCATACACACTAATCCACTAAAATCTTTTGCTTAAATTTCCGTGAACGGTTACAATTTATGAAAACTGTCAAAAGATATTTTTTAGAAGGAACGCAGTTGAGATAATTACTCGTAACCGAAATGGTTGCGATCCTTTTAAAAAATTTTTGTTTTGGCGGGGAAGTATTGACAGACTTTTACGTTTATCTAAAATGTCCGAAATTCTGATTTTGAGTTTAATCTTGAACTGTCGATGTTGTGTGTTTGTAATTTCTGTAACAAAAATTTAACCGAGTAATTTTAAAAGATAAATTTATGAAAAGACATAAAATACAAAATCTGACATAGATAATGAAAAATTATTTTCAAATTATTTTCAAATTAATTTATAGACGAGTAATATTATGTTAATAAATAATAGGGAACTTCTAAAAATTTATTTTTTGTAAAAAGGTAGGCGGCGTTTCGCCGCAGCGTTTAATTTTGCGCCGCATTACGTATAAAATAATTGAACAGTTCACGGTATTTTTTTATATTTTTGAATTTATTTTTAACTTTCAGAGTTATATTTTGTTTATTATTTACTTTTGGTTAATGACTTGTCTTGGTTAATGACTTGTCTTCGTCCCGATAGGGACGGAATTTTCATAACCGCAGGTCTCTGACCTGCGGTTAAAAGTCCATACCAAACTCTGCCCCGATAGGAGCAGGACATTTTAAACTATTCGCACTTGAATTTGCGTTTACCTTCGCCTGCCTACTATCGGACGGCAGACTTTTACGCTTTTAACTTGATGAAATTCGAGTACGAACCGCATCGTTAAATAATCTCAATAAAGTCCTGCCCTTTCAGGGCAGCAAGGATACGCGGATTTTACCGCAGGTCGCAGACCTGCGGTTATGAAAGTTCCGTCCCTATCGGGACGAAGATAATTCAACAACAACAATTATTAAATAATAAAAAAATACCGTGAACGGTTACAAAATTTTTAATTTTAGATTTTGTGAAGTAATAAAATTTAATTGCTACAAAATATCTACTACGGCGTTTCGGCACAGTGTTTAATTTTTTTAGCCGATTATCTGACAAATGGAGTTTTTAGAAGTTACCAATAGTAACTGTTCACGGAATTTTTTATAGGGTATGCTAAAATGTTTAACGCGGATTTTAATGTTAAATTACTCATTTTACTGGTAAAGGTACCAGGATTAATTTTAGCCGGCGCTGTTACTTACCTTTTGCTTTTACATATATGGTATGTTTTAGTTATTCCGTTAGTAACGTATATTACAATAAAACATAGCTCTTTAATTGAATGGATCGCATCGCATAAAGATTACAATAATAAAAGAGAAATTACATATAGAATAATTCTTGAATGGATTATTTCTTTTTTTTGTGAATTATTAGTATTTTTTGCAGGTTTTAGTTTAACTAAATTTTTTATCTACTTATTTGAACAATTATGACGTTCATAATTCGCAGGATAAAAAAACTAGCAACCTAGACGCTTGCGATTCATTAACCTAAACGTTACAATTCTGCAAATTCAAAAATGACGAACATCGAATGCCGAATCGTCGAATTAAAAAAACTATTACCTAACCCCTAACATCTAACTCCTTAACTCCTGAATTTATGACAAATACAACTCAAAATAATACGCCTAATAATGCGGCGTCAAAAAAGTCTCAACCGAATTATTTGTTGTTGATTTTTATTGCGATATTTGCTGGCGCAATTGGTTGGTTTCTTTCCTTGAATCGTCAAGTTTTTTTGCCGAATGCTAGCGACGCCGTTGTTTCCGGCGAGCGTAAAATTCTTTTTTATCAGTCTCCAATGCATCCTTGGATTAAATCTGATAAACCTGGTAAATGCACGATTTGCGGAATGGCTCTTGCGCCGGTTTACGAAGGCGAGGCGTCTTTTGACAGTAACGCCGATTTTATCAAATTGAAAGATGCGACTATCAAAATAACCGGCGTCGCATCAACGCCAGCCCGTTTTGCTCCGTTAAAGCGTACGCTTCGTGTTGCCGGAGTTATCAGCGACGATGAAACGCAACATCGTATTCTTGCCGCGCAAGTTCCCGGTCGCATTGACAAATTACACGTCAACCAAGTTGGCATCGACGTTGTCAGCGGTCAACCTCTTGCGGAAATTTATAGTCCCGAATTACAAACCGCTCAACGGCTTTACCTTGAAAATCTAGGCGTTTACACGTCGAAAACTGACGCCGTAACTTATTCGGAGTTAGCGTCAAATCGTGAAAACTTGTTGGCGCTCGGTATGCTTGACGACGATATTAAAAAACTTGAAGAAAGCAAAAAACCAAATCCTACATTCGTAGTTCGCAATCTCGCAGACGGCGCCGTTATTTCGCGAAAGGCTTACGAAGGTCAATACGTAAAAGTAAACGATGAATTATTTGAAATCGGAAATTTTTCTACGTTATGGTTTGTTTTTGACGCTTACGAAACGAGTTTGCCGTTGATTAGGCTTAATCAAAAAGTAACCGTTTCATTGCCGTCTTTTCCTAACGAAACTTTTACCGCGCCGATAACTTTTATTGATCCGAGTTTGAACGAGTCGACGCGGACGGCGCGAGTTCGTGTTGTTATTCCTAATCCTCAAAAGCGTATTTTGCATCGTCAGACGGCAAACGGAATTGTTCATATTGAGACGGAGCCGTTGTTGATTGTCCCGCGAAGTTCGATACTTTATACGCGTAATGATCCTGTTGCTTATATTGATTTAGGCGACGGCGCTTATCAATTGCGTCAAGTTATTACGGGCAAAACCGGCGATGATGATATTGAAATAGTTAGCGGCGTAAAGGAAGGCGAAAAAGTAGTTACGCAAGCGGCGCTGTTGGTTGACAGTCAGACGCAACTCGCACACATAAACGATACGCCGGAACTAGCAAAAAACACCGAACCCGAAACAACAACAAATACTACGCCTAATTTGACAAAGCCGGTTATTTTGCCTGATAAACTCGTGCAGGTAATGTTGACGGCGACGAATGCGCTATCGTTAGACAACCTCGCCGAATATCAAAAACACCTGCCAACGTTGATCGATGAAATCAAAAAAACAACAGGAGAAATACATGATACGCTTGAGCCTTTGGCGGCGAAGTTGACGGCGGGAAAAAATTTGACGGAAGCGAGGCGACCGTTTGAACCGTTCAGCAATACTTTCGCAGACTTAATAAAATCGCAAACGGCAGAAAAAAGACAAGCAAAAATTTTCCAATGCCCCATGTCGCCGGTTCTAGGAACGGCACGATGGATTCAAAATCAAAACAACGAAGTACTAAATCCTTTTTTCGGTTCAGAAATGTTAAATTGCGGAGTAGAATTAAAATAAATTTTGGGAATTTCTAAAAACCACAAATTTATTTTTATTAACCACAGAGATCACAGAGAACACAGAGGAAATTTTTTATTGGAATCAAAACGTTATTTGATATTATAATTGATTTTTTGATTTAAAATATTTTTTAAAAATTTTCTTCTCTGTGAACTCTGTGTTCTTGGCGCTTAAATAAAAAACTGTTTTTAGAAGTTACCTTTTGACGTATTGTTGTATTAGGGAGTAGGGAGTATTTTTTTAGAAAACTAGATAACAATTTTTTGTTATAAAAAAATTGTCTCACTTGTCCCTCCTGTTCCACTTGTTCATCAAAAATTGCAAAAATGTAATTTAATAAACAAAATTTCCGTGAGCGGTTACAAAATAACAATTCAATTTATTACGCTTGAGAATACGTTGAGCATCTCTAAAAATTCATTTATCCATGTAGGCGGCTAAAAAAATTAAACACTGTGCCGAAACGCCGCATTACGGTTTATACCATCAATAATTTTTTATATTTTACACATCTAAAATAAACATATTTTAGGCTTTATGAATTATTA
>JAISLW010000534.1 GCA_031277105.1 Planctomycetaceae bacterium
ATTAGCCGGACAAAATAATAAAATCACGACCGCCGCAATTCTTTTCGGTTACGGAAAACAAAACGAATTGATAAACTCAAACCCAAATTACATCTGCAAAAATTACGCAAATATCCTAAAAAAATAAACCGCTTACTGAAATCTGTTTAACCAAAACGACAAGATAGACAGGATGGACAATTTTTTTGTAACAATAAATATTTGTCCCTAACGGGACAGAAATGAATTTTTAGAGACGCCCAGATGTTCAACCTCTCTCATTAGCGGTTGAGTACAACCGCTTGCAGGCGAGACGCCCGCGATCCTGGGATGCAGGCGTTCCGCCTGCGAATCTGAAGAAACACCAGGCGAAATGTTTGCGATCCTGAAATGCAGGCGAGACGCCTGCGATCCTTCAGACGAATTTTTGTAACAAAAACTACAGGACGTCTCTACAAATTCTTTTTTTGTAAAAAGGTAGGCGGTGTTTCGCCGCAGTGTTTATTTTTTGTGCCGTAATGGAGTTTATGCTATCAATAAATTTTAATAATTATTTTGTACGCATTGCGGCGTTTCGGCGAAACGCCGCCTACCTGAACAAATGAATTTTTAGAGATGTCCTATTTATTTTGGTAAAAAGTTGTTTCTTAATAAATTTTTTCGGTTGTTGTTTGTTCCGTGTAGCGCGTGGCATTTTGAGCAGTTTTCCCAGATATTAAGATTTTTACCGTGTGCAATATGAATTTTATTTTTGTCATGACAAGAAATACACGCCGTTGCATTTCGCACAGGTTGCAAGATTTTTCGTCGTTTTGATTCTATTTCGTTTTTATTCTCAATTATCTCATGGCACATCGCACACTTGCCCGCATCATCAACAAACGAATGACTTCGCATTACTGGCCATAACGCTCTCTTTATTTTAAGTTCTTGATTCGCTTGCCAATTATTTTTATTTGCGTCAGATGTTGTGATTTTATTTTTTGCTTCCGATAATAAATTCTCCGAATCAATTCCCACATTGATCTCCGCATTATAATTATCATTATCATTAACATTAGCATTAGCATTAACTTTATCATTGCCGCTATTCCCATCTACCATAAACTCGCCTGTAAATCCGCCAGCCTTCACATCATGCAAACCTGGCTTTAATTCAACTTGCGCCAACCAGCTAAACCCGTAACTAATATCCCAATCAACTTTACGCCCGTCGATAAAAAGTTCCGGCTCATACGGCGGCGTCAATTCGTTTTTGGAATATTTTAACAACGTAAAAGGATCAGATTGCCAAATACAAATTATTGTTACGCGCCCGCTAGAAATACGCGAATTAGATAAAGGCGTAATCAAACTGAATTGCAAAGCGACCTCATCTGCCGTTGGCGGAATTGTCTGACGACGCACTATCTCGACGCCGCCTGACCAAATAGGCTTGCCCGCAATATCCATCACCGTATCAAAAAACAAAAAACCTATAAAAATTAAAAATGCCAATATAACAATTACCTGAAAAAACATACTAAACAAAGGTCGCCAATCCGGCGGCTCCGGCACCGGAGTACCAGGTAAAAATATTGACGTAAATTCATTTTTAGCCATTTTTTTTTATCTCGCAATTGGGAACTATTCACATTTTATGGAACTTCTAAAAACCACAAATGGGTATCTCTAAAAATTATTTTGGAGAACCGATCAATCATTCGATGTTTCTCTAAAATTCTAATACGCTCTTTAACAAACCTCATTTTAACGTGTGAACGATATTAGTTTATTTTGCCCATCGAATTATACTTTGGTATAGGACAATCGGGTCAATTGGTTTTGTGATATGATCGTTCATTCCAGCCGCAATACATTGTTCTTTATAGCCTGTCATTGCGTGCGCGGTCATAGCCAAGATTGGTAAATTTGCGAATTTTTGATCTTTCCTAATTGCCTCCGTTGCTTGAAATCCGTCCATTTCGGGCATCTGAATATCCATTAACACTAACTTGTAATTTTTCAACCTTACCATTTCTACCGCAATTTTACCATTAGACGCAACATCGACCTCAAACCCCTTACGCTTCAATAACTCCGTCGCAACCAGTTGATTTATTTTATTATCTTCTACCAATAAAATTGGAATACCTCTTAAATATTCGGGGATTTCCACATCGGGAGGTTTTTCCTCTACGACGTCGTTTGGCGTAATTTCATTTTTTTTTGACGTTATCAAGGTCGCTACATTCGTTTCGGTAATATTTAAGTTTACATTCGGCAACAAGAATTTTGTCGTAAACTTAAAAATAGTTCCCCGTCCTCGATGACTTTCGCATTTAATATTTCCATTCATCGCTTCAACTAGACTCTTTGTGATCGACAGTCCCAATCCTGTGCCGCCGTGTTGCCGTGTTGCCGAAGTGTCTGCTTGGGTAAACGGCGTGAATAATTGCCGCAACTCTTTCTCCGACATCCCGACTCCGGTATCAGAAACGACAAACCTAATCGAAACTGAATTTTCATCTGCATTGTTATTATTTTGCTGCTCTTTAACCGTAATAATTCCTGAATCCAGCGCCGTCGCTACATTGGCTTTCAACATAATCATTCCCGCGTCCGTAAACTTCAACGCATTACTCATCAAGTTATCCAGCACTTGCTTCAACCTGGCATAATCGCCAATCACCTTCTCCGGCAACTCCGGATCAACATAAACGACAAGTTTTAATCCCTTGTTTTCTATATCCGTTTGATATTCGTTGACAATTTCATTTATTACATTTATCGGCGAGAAATTTTCTAATCGCATTACTAACTTGCCCGATTCAAGTTTAGCAAAATCCAAAATATCATTGATAATAACAAGCAGATTTTTAGCCGATCTTTCCATCATCTGGATAAATTCACGTTGTTCGTTGCTCAGCGCCGTATTCATTACCAAGTTTACCATGCCGAGAATAGCATTCATCGGCGTTCTTATTTCGTGACTTACGTTTGCAAGAAAATCATTTTTCAATGTCGCTAAATCGATTGCGTCGTTACGTGCGTTTTGCAAATCAGTCTGTACTTTCCTAATTTGCGTAACATCCACAAGCCAGACCATCGCGCCTTTTTCCATGTAATAATCGGTGTAAAACAAATTCGCCAACATTTCTTTCGGCTCGCCGCTTTTTGTTTTCATAGATACGTCGCGCCAATGAATAATTTTATTTTCCAAAAGTTCCTCAAATAATTTATATGCGATATTGCGGTCTTGAAAGAAGTCAATCATATCCTCTTCGCCGTTTACGCCTAGAAAATCTTGCATGAAAGGCGTTGAGTATCTTATTTTGCCGTCGACGACTATTGAAAAGCAGACCGGACAGGAGTTAAGCACGTCAAGCAATAAGATACGTTCTTGTTCTAGCGCCGATTGTGCTTTTTTGAGTTCGCGTAAATCGCGGATATATCCCACGACCATAAATACGCCTTTGCGTTCAACTCGCACTAACGTAACTTCCGCCGGCAATTTTTCGCCTGCCGCCGTTTGATGCATTAGTTCAAATTCCAATCGTCCCGTTTCAAATGCGGTGCGTAATTTATCTTTCATTAGTTGTTGCGAATTGATTCCGTTTGGCTGCAACTCCGGCATATATTCCATGAACCGCTCGACAAATTCCTGTTTATACCGCAAGCCGAATAATTTTACCGCTTCAAGATTACAGTCGATAGGATTTATATTTTCGTCCCAAAAAACAACGCACAACGGCGTAGCGTCAAGCATAATTTGAGTCCGTTCTTCGGCGGCTCGCTCGCGGAAATCGTGCAATTGCGTTACCATAGAATTGAACGCTTTAGAAAAATTACCCATAAAATCAACTCGTTGCGAAAAATCGCCTATCGCAACTTGCTCGACCTGCCATGCAAGATGACGCAAATTAGCCTGCAACGTTTTCAAATATCCCGCAACGGCGCCGCGTATATTTATGTCAACATCAAAATCGCCGCTCGCAAATAAACGCAATATCTCACGCACTTCAAGAATATAAGAATACGTCGACTCAAAATCATTGTCCGCAATAGCGCCCGAATCGGGAAATATTTCCGACAATGGCAGAGCGCTACGACCAACTAAAAGTTGACGTAAAATCGAAATTTCATTTTTATCACTATCCGACATGAGATTTTTTCAAGATGTAACTTGAAGAGCCACGAATATAATTTTGTTAATTTTAGTAAATATGTTACGAATCGTATTTGAAATGCGACGACGTATACTGCTCGTGCTTGAAATTCAGCGATTAAAAAGCGTAAAAGCCTGCCGTCCTAGCTAGGCAGGCGGTGGTAAACGCAAACTCAAGTGCGAACAGTTTACAAGCCTCAAAGGACGCCATCCGAATAATTGTGCAGACGCCAGTAAACGTAAATTCAAATACGAACAGTTTAAAAAATAATCGACAGATAAACTCGCACGTTAATTTCACATATTGTCGCAAATTATTAAAAATCAGTCAATAAGCGCAGAGCAATTTTTTGATCGCATCGCAACAAATTTTAACAAAAATATAATCAAAAAATTCGCTAATAAAAATTACGAAAAACTCAAATTAACTACAATTCATTATCAACGTAACTTGAAAAATAAAAAATAAAAAAACGGCAAAAAAACTTTTTTGACTATTTGCACAACTCGATATAAATACATTATTAAAAATCTAATTTCTAAAAAAATAGATTCCAAAATAAGTATTTTAATTTTTAAGTTAGAGATTAAATTTTGTAGAATAGACAACGAATTTTTTATTATAAACGGCGTAAAATTTATCGATTATATTATCGCGGAGGTTTTATTGTAGTTGTTATGTTGGTAAAATGAGTCGTATCGGTTTTAATGATTATGCGGGTTAAATTGATTTAATTTAGACGTTAATCGAGTTCGATTATCACAAAAGGGAATTTCTAAAAACTACAAATTTATTTTTATTAACCGCCGAGAACACAGAGACCGCAGAGAAAATTTTAATTGCAATCAAAATGTTATTGAATATTATAATTGACGTTGTATATAAAATAATTTTTGAAAATTTTCTTCTCT
>JAISLW010000004.1 GCA_031277105.1 Planctomycetaceae bacterium
CGTGTAAAACAATTATTAAATTTTAATACTTAATAACGTGTAAAATAAACTTATTTTAGACGTTGTAAAGTAATAAAATTTATTGGTATCATAAACTCTAATGCGGCGTTTCGGCGAAACGCCGCCTACCTGGACAAATGAATTTTTAGAGACGCCCTAAAGTTAATGCGTCTGAGTCAGTGCCAATTTCTTATTCCGTTCCAGAGCCTGAACCGGTTCCGCTTCCTGAACCTGAACCTGAACCTGAACCGCCGGTTCCTGTTCCGCTTCCGCTTCCTGAACCTGTTCCTGAACCTGTTCCTGAATCGGTTCCTGTTCCGCTTCCTGTCCCCGAACCTGTTCCTGTTCCTGAACCTGAACCTGTGTCTGTTCCGGAACCTGTGTCTGTTCCTGTGTCGGAGCCTGGTTGGTCTGGATTTGTTGTGTTTGTGTCGTCGCTGTCGTCATTATCGCTGTCGTTATCATCGCCGTTTGGGTCAGTGTTAGTTGAAGGGATTTCAGTATCGTCGTCTGTAATTGTGCCAGGTCTGGCTATTACAACAGGCGAATCAGATGAATCTGACGGATCAGTTACATTTGTTGGCGTATTACTGCTCGAACTGGGCGCTTCTTCACAGCCGACAAAATACGGAAATAAACAAACTACCGCAAATATCAAAATTATAGTTCTTCTCATTTTTAATTCTCCTAAAATAAATTGTTATACCCGCTCATACTTGAAATTCATCAATATAAAAGCGTCAATGTTTGCCGCCCGAAAACTAAACAGGCGATGTTAAACGCAAATTCAAGTGTGAACAGTTTAAAATCATGTAATTATTCCGTATGATTCTCATTCATTATTTTTTGTAACAATTATTGTATTTGTTTTTCGCCCCGTCTAGCGAGACGAAAAACAACTTTAATTATTGATTCAAAAAATAAATCCGATACTGAATATTTACCTTAAACTTAAAATCACCTGCGCTAAATCTGGCAAATTATTCAACATTATCGTTACCGTAAATGCTATTGTTCAGATTTTCAGCGTCTTCGCTATTTTCGTCTTCATTTGTAGTGTCGTCTGTATTATCGGTGTTTGTATCGTCTGTTGTATCTGTGTTGTCCGTGTCGTCCGTATCATCAGTGTTATCGGTATCGTCAATTATATCGTCAATAATTGGCGCCGACGGAGTTGTGTTTATCAATGGATTACTATCAACGACTGGCGCGTTTGTTGATGTTGAAGTTGTTTCGGCGTCGTCGTCGCAACCGGAAAACGAAACCATCAAACAAACCGCAAAAAATAAAACAAAAATATTTCTCATTTTCATCTCTCCTAAATTTAAATTGATAACTCTTTGAATTTGCGGTTATAGCCGTTCTGCCTATCTACGTAAGTAGGGCTTTTACGCTCTTATTTCGCCGAAATTCAAGGACGTCCCGCATATTTCACGTTTTTTGAATTTGTCATATATTGCAACAATCATAATTAAATAAAATCATCACAACATATAACAAATTCAAAAAATACTAACAACAATTATAAAACAAACTTAATCTCAAGTTCCGGTTCCAGTTCCGTCGCCTGTCCCCGTTCCGGTTCCGTCGCCTGTTCCTGTACCGGTTCCGTCGCCTGTTCCAGTTCCGGTTCCATCGCCTGTTCCAGTTCCGGTTCCGTCGCCTGTCCCAGTTCCGGTTCCGTCGCCTGTTCCAGTTCCGGTTCCGTCGCCTGTTCCCGTTCCGGTTCCGTCGCCTGTTCCTGTACCGGTTCCATCGCCTGTACCGGTTCCGTCGCCAGTTCCGGTTCCATCGCCTGTACCGGTTCCATCGCTTGTACCGGTTCCGTCGCCTGTACCGGTTCCGTCGCCTGTTCCGGTTCCGTCGCCTGTTCCGGTTCCATCTCCGCCGCTTTCGTCTGGTTTATCTGGATTTGGTTTTGGGAATTCGTAATCTACATCAATATAAAAATCTTCTTTATTACCATTAGCCGTGCCTTCCCAAATGGTGTAAGTTCTATAGTCTGAATTGCTAATTCCGGAGTTTTGCGCTGTTGCGATAGCGTAAGTAACGTCTTTATACGGATAATTTGTAATAGAGTCTTCGCCTGATCTCCAATGGGTCAAAAAAGGTCTTTCTGCGTCTTTGGCTTTTCCGTAATAGTTTCTGGTGGCATTTGTGTTAATAGGTCCGCCTTGCGAACCGTTGTTTAACTGATATTCAACGCCTTCGAAAGGTTCGGACGTTACTGAATATTGCGTCGTATAACCGTCTCCTGTACCCAAATAAACTTCCCATCTTGTCGTGTATGATACGCTAGCCGTATCGTCTCCTCCGTTACCGTTGTTTGAATCGGTAGAAGAGTCGTCGCAACCGGCGACAAACATTCCTAACATGGCAACAAGCGCCAATGTTAATATTTTTTTCATTTTATATGCCTCCATATTAAATTTTTAAGTTTTAAACTACTATTCACACTTGAATTTGACTTTACCGTAGTCTGTCTGATTTCGGACGACAGACTTACTTTACGCTTTTAAAAGTTAGCGCTTTAATTTGCGTTTACCGCCGCCTGCCTAGTCTGCGGACGGCAGGTTTTGACGCTTTTAAATCGCTGAATTTTGAGTACGAATAGGTATATTTTATCAAATTCAAGCACGATCCGTATAGACTTTTTGCATCTTTAATTTTAAGTTACAACCGGTAACTTGCTAAAAAATGCGATTTAAACTGTCCGCACTTTAAAAAGTTAAAGTGCGAACTGTTTAAAACTTCATCTATGCGAAACAGATAATAGTGAGGATTTTATTCCACAATACTATCTTGTCTTCTTACAACGCCGTCGTTATCAACGAGTGTTTTATCAACGTATATTTCGCCGTCTAATTCGAAGTCGCTTCGCGAACCTGCTAATGCGGTTCCTTCATAAAGAACGTAACTTTCGTAATAACTGTATGAGTAAATATCATCATCTTGGTTATAGACAGTTCTTGATCTGTAAGTAACCCCGTCAAACGGTTTGCATGAATACGTACTCGTTCCATCTGGCCAATGAGTCAAATACGCTTTGTCCTGAACATTTGCCGTGCCGACGTAATTTATGTCAGCGGTTGAACTAAGCGGACCGTTGAAATTTGAGTTTGCAGGTTCGTAAGTAATTCCTTCAAAAGGCACGCTGGTGACAGAGTATCTCGTGTCATAATAATATGACACCGATGACGCGTTGTCATTCCAAACTGTAGTGTACGAAGCGATTGTTTGTGTTGAATCGCTGTTTGACGGTGTGGAAGAGGTCGAAGTTGTCGTCGACGTGTCTTCGCAACCAATTGTTGACAAAACCAATACTGTAACAAGTGTCAGTGTAAACAATTTTTTCATTTTCTTCTCCTAATCAAAAGTTAACTAATGTTGTTTTTTAAACTGTTCGTACTCGGATTTGCGTTTACCGTCGTCTGCCTAGTTGATGGGCGGCAGGCTTTGACGCCTTTAAATCGCTGAATTTCAAATACGAACAGCATAGTTACAAGTGAAAGAGCAACGCACTCATCCACTCAACGCTACGTAATAGTTTAAGGTAATTTTGAGTAATCGTCAAGTAGTTACACGGAAAAATTTACCCTTTTTTTCTATTTTTTCTAAATGTTATGGTCAATTTAACCGATGTTAGTTTTTTTAACTTGTCATTTTACCGAAACTCCCTAAACTACTTTTGTCGTAAATACATGTTTGGGATAGGTTAAAATTGATTTAATTTGCGTATTATCAAAATTCGTAATTATGCCGGTAGCAAAAAAAATTTTTTTGATATTATAGATAAAAATGGCGGCGGGACAATTTTTTTCAAAAAATAGGCGTGATGTAGTTGTGGGTTATTAAATATTTTTGATTATTTATTTTCTTGAGTTTGAATTTGCGTTTGTGTTTGGTTTTGGTTTTGGTTTTTATTTTTTAGGTATTGGTAGAAGTCGAATTGTGCTGTGATTTTTGGCGTTCCTTTTGGGACGTGTATTTTTTCGTTTGGGTGATTTGCGCTAATTATACGGGCTTTAACGTTGTCCGCAAGTTGTCTTTGTAATAGTTCTTGTAAATCATTTTTTAGGTTTGGGTCTTTGATAGGCGTAATTACTTCGAATCTATAGTCTAGGTTTCGTTCCATGCAATCTGCGGAGCCGATAAAATATGCGGGTTCGTTATTGTTGCAAAAGACGAAAATCCGCGAATGTTCAAGGAATCTATCGACGATTCTTATTGCTCTTATGTTTTCGCTGTGTTGTTTTATTTCGGGTACGAGCGTACATATTCCGCGAATAATTAAATCTATTTTTACTCCTGCGGCGCTTGCTTCGTAGAGGCGTTTAACTATTTTTTTATCGACTAGGTTATTCATTTTTAGTATCATCCATGCCGGTTTTCCGCGTTTTGCGTTTTTTATTTCTTTGTTAATTTTTTCAAGAAAGAATTTTCGCGTGTCGAAGGGCGAGACGATGATTTGTTTAAATTTTGGCATTTGGTATTTTTTGTCGTCTAGCAAGTGGAAGACTTTATTTATATCTGCGGTGATGGTTTTATCTGATGTTAGCAGGTGTTCGTCGCAATATATTCGTGTTGTGATTTCGTTTGGGTTTCCTGTTCCGATGGCGGTGTAATAGACGTTTACGCCGTTTTCTTTTCTTCGGACGAGTATTAGTTTGCAATGTACTTTCATACCGGGGATGCTTGGTAGAACTCTGATGCCTTCGTCTTGCATTCTTGCCGCCCATTCGATATTTGCGGCTTCGTCGAATCTTGCTTGAAATTCGACGAATACGATTACGTCTTTTCCGTTTCTTGCCGCGTTAATTAGTGCGTTTACGATAGCGGAATTTTTTGCCGCTCTGTAGATAGTCATTTTAATTGCGCGTACTGCGGGGTCGATGGACGCTTCGCGCAGCAGGTCGATGATATATTGGAAGGGCTGATAAGGGTAATGTAGGAGTATATCTTTTTCGCGAATTGCGTCAAGAATAGATTTGCTTGTGGAGAAGTCGGGTATTTCGAGTGGTTGTAGCGGTTCGTATCTCATTTTTTTTGCGCCTAGATTTTGCGGGAATTTCATTAGGTCGCGTAAGTTGTTGTATCGTCCTCCTTTTTCTAGCGAGTCTCTTTTTTTTACGCCGAATTTTTTTAGTAAACTTGTCAATAGATTATGCGGCAATTTTGCGTCGTAAATAAATCGTACCGTATCGCCGCGACTGCGTTGTTTTAGGCTTTCGCTTACCACTTCTAAAAAACTTTTTGATACGTCGCTATCGATGTCAAGTTCGGCGTCGCGCGTAAATTTGATAGCGTAGGCTTTATATTTGACAAATCCTAGAACCGCAAAAATATCATCGAGACAAAACCTAATTACGTCGTCGATATACATAACGTTATAGCGTTTATCTTGTCCTTGCGGTAAAACGATAAAGCGGGGCAGGTGATCCGTAGGGATTTCAATAAGAGCAAGATTTTCTGCCGCCGGATTAGTTTTATGCGTAAGGTCGATTACCATGTATGTTGAGTTATCGTGTAAATTGGAGAAGTTGCGAAATCGGTCAAGCATTATTGGGAACAGGTATTGGCGAACTGTTTCTTTGAAGTATTGTCGTATAAAGATTCCTTGTTCGTCGTTTAATTTTGTTTCATCGATGATGTAGATATTATCTTTTGTTAATTCGTTACAAATATTATTGTAAATTTCGTCGGCTTTGCGGCGTTGTGTTACGGTTCGTTTGTGGATTTCTTTTAATATTTTTACCGGATCGTAGTCAAGATGAAATCCATCGACCGCGTCGCTAAAATTTACTATCCGTTTCAGCATTGCAACTCGAACACGATAAAACTCGTCAAGATTATTTGAAAATATGCCAAGAAACATAAGACGTTCAAGCAAGGGAACGGTAGAATCGTCGGCTTCAAGAAGCACGCGCTCGTTAAAATTTAACCAACTTAATTCACGATTAATATGTAAAATAGGTTTTTTACCGGATTTCATTTTTATTTAGATTTAGATGTTGTTGTGATAGATATTATTTTGCCCTACTGTAAATTCATAAGGCAGTTTTGATCAAAAAGAAAAACAAGTTAGCAAAAACGCCCAGTATTGTAACAGATAAAATAAACGTATATAAGGTAGGGACTCTTTTAAAAATTCGGAATTCGGAATTCGGAATTAAAGATTTTGATTTCAGATTTAAAATAATCTTTTTGATCCGCGTAATCTATGGATTGTTTTTAAAGCGAATCACAGACCGCCGGATCGCGGGCGTCTCGCCTGCACTTTGCCGCAAGGCAAACAAACAGGCTGTTGCGATATAACCTCGCTCATTAGCGGTTGAGTACAACCGCCTGCAGGCGAGACGCCTGCGATCCTGCGGCGAGTGCGATCCTTTAGCGTCTGCATTCCTTTTTTTTGCAGGCATGTCGCCTGCGATCCTGAAATAGCAGGCTAGACCGCCGGATCGCGGGCGTCTCGCCTGCACTTTGCCGCAAGGCAAACAAAAAAGGCTGTTGAGATTTTAATCTCGCTCATTAGCGGTTGAGTACAACCGCTTGCAGGCGTGACGCCTGCGATCCTGTGATGCAGGCGAGACCAACGGATCGCTGGCGTCCCGCCTGCAATTTGCCGCAAGGCAAACAAAAAGACGCTTGATATCTAAACCTCGCTCATCGGCGTTTGAGTACAACCGCTTGCAGGCGTGACGCCTACGATCCTGAAATGCAGGCGAGACGCCCGCGATCCGTCAATCTATCCCATCTTGACCATAAAAAAAGCCTTCTAATCTTTCTAATCTGTGGATCAACTTTTTTTCCACAGATTAGAAAGATTAAAAAGATTATTTTTGTTCTGATGAAATAGTATTGATAGACTTTTCTGTTTATCTAAAATTGTCAAAAGTCTGATTTTGAGTTGCGTATTGGATTGGCAATATTGTGCGTTTGTAATTTCTGTAACAAAAATTTAATCAAATAATTTTAAGGTGAATTTATGAAAATTTTCAAAAGACGTTTTTTTGTAACGATAATTCTTTTTGTAATCATGAATCTCTTAAATTTCACACTTGCCCAAAATAAACCGGAAACTCCAAAACCGGCGGCGCCGAAACTTGAGCCGCAGGTTCAACAGATTGCAGGTCTCAATGCTAAATTTATTGTTGCGCTAATTCAAGACGGTTTGGACGGGGCGTGGATTGGGACGGAAGATGATGGAGTTTTTCATTATCAAGTTGACGGCAAAATTTCTCAATTCACAACAAAAAACGGTCTCGGCGACAATAACGGTTACGGTTTGGCAATCGATAAACTTGGACGACTTTGGGTTGGACATTTGAATACGGGCGTTTC
>JAISLW010000010.1 GCA_031277105.1 Planctomycetaceae bacterium
GGTGTTTCGCCGAAACGCCGCAATATGCGTAAAACAATTATTAAATTTTAATAATTCATAAAGCCTATAATATGTTTATTTTAGACGTGCGAAATATTAAAATTTATTGATGTCGTAAACCGTAATGCGGCGTTTCGGCACAGTGTTTAATTTTTTTAGCCGCCTACCTAAACAAATGAATTTTTAGAGACGCCCACAAATTTATTTTTATTAACCACAGAGAACACAGAGGAAATTTTAATTTACGTCAAAACGCGATTTAATGTTATGATTGACTTTTTTTTGATTTAAAATATTTTAACAAAAAAACTTCTCTGTGAACTCTGCGTTTTCGGCGATTAAATGAAAAACTGTTTTTTAGGCGTTACCTAAAAGCGTCGTTTGTGCGTGGCGTTGAAGTTGCTTTTGTATTTGACGTTGTTTTTGTGGCTATTGTTGTGGTTCTTCCGTTATTATTTGACCAATGCGGATCGTTTATGCCGGTTTGTTTTCCGCAACGCGGGCAGATGCTTGATGCGGCGGCAGATGTTGCGGCGTAGGTGGAGCGGTTTATTTTGGCGCTGTTGCCGGATTGGCAACTTTCGCAAATATAACTGTCGCCGCTTGTTGAACGTCCTGAAGAGGTTGCGTAACTTCGACCTATATTTGAAACCGTCGAATTAGTACGTCCGCAAGACGGGCAATAATTACCCGAATTTATTCCTGCCGTGTAACCATTCAATGATAATATTGACATTTTTTATCCTCCATGAATTAAAAAATTTCATACAATTTATGATACAGATCAATATTAAACTGTTCTTATTTGACTTTTCGTTTACCGCCGTTTGCGGCGCGATAGTTAGTCAGGCAATGCTAAATTCAAAGTCAAGCGTGAACAGTTTAAAATTTACAAATCGTAATATGAGATTTTTCCCTATTAACGATACGATTGTAATTATCGTAGAATAATAACCGTCAAAAACATTGAAACCGGACAAGTAACGTTTATAGCGATTATTATGATTATGCGTTTTAAACTGTTCGCATTTTAATTTGCGTTAAAAAAAGCGGCGGCGACACTTTTGCGAAAAAGTTAATTGTGTCGCCGCCGCTTCTGATTTTTGGTTTCTTCTAATGATTATTTTTTATTTGCGTATTGATTTTTTAGTTTTGCAAAAGTAATTTTAGAAGTTTTCCTTATTTTTGTTATTCCGAAATATTTTGATTAAATTAAATTTTACGATTAACCCTAATCGCAAAATAATATTGTTTGTCAAAATTATTTTGCGACGGGTTGATTTTTTGTTACGGTAATTCGATTACTGACAAGGTTGATGGTTGATCGTATTTTGTATTGACTAATCCTGGGAAAGGCCAATCGAAATTTACGATTATCAACTTCTTACCAACAACAACGCATTCGCAAGGTTGATCGAGCGAGCCGTCGGCGCCGTCGGTGTCGCCGTTTTCCGCAATCAACTCAAGTTTCGCAGCGGCGCCAAATCTTGGCGGTTTGAAAGCCCAGATAGCGTTTCGTTGGGAATCGTTGACGTAAACTCTATTTGTTCTCTTGTCATAATAAACGCCGTCGCAACAATTGATAACAGTTTCGCCTTTGTGAATTTCATGTATTCGGATTGCGTTTCTGTAAAATTTTATTGCGTACAAAGTCCCGTCGCCGAAGTTGCCCGTATAAAGCGTATTGTTTGGACCGAATGTAATCCCGTCAAAACCGGCGTTGTCGCCTCTTTTGCTCTTTTTTGCGTCAATTACGACTGCGAGATGTCTATCTCTTGGTTTTGCCGTTGCGGGTTTAACTTTTATCGTTGGAACTTTGCCGTTGCCCGCCTTGAGAATTTCGTTTGCCGGAAATACCCAGATACCGCCCGCGCCAGTTTTGCCCGGAATATCAAGGAAAGTATCAGAGACGTAAAGTTTATTGCTGTTCCATGCGGCGGCGTTAGCAAGATTCAAACCTTCTACCGCTACTTCGACTTTACCTGTAGGTTTGTCGCCGTCCATCAAAACGCGCAATATACGCGATTTGTGATCTGGATTGAAAAAATACTGATTGTCGCAAACGTACAAATTGCCATCGGGACCGAATACTAATCCCATACAGCCGGTTTGACCGGTCGCTTCCAATTTCGGAAATTCAAGTATTTTTTCAACTTTCCCGTCAAGTCCAACTTTGGCAAGTACGCCTGGATATTTTTTTGGGACTTTTGGATCGTTTGCTCTTCCGTCGCTATTGAAGTTAGGGACGGTCAAGAAAATCGTGCCGGTTGTCGGCGAAACGGTCAAGCCGTCGGGACCGTTCATATCGGCAGGCAATTTGGCGAATAATTTAGGCTTTAGCAATGGTTTAGTTGCCGTTTTGGCGCCGGTTTCTCCGGCTTGTAAAAACGGCGTCCGCAACACAAAAACACAAAGCGCCATCAACACAATCAAAAAAAATCGTTTCATCTTCACTCCTTTTATTTATAGGTTAGTTTTTAAAATTTTAAACGATTTATACTTTGCATAAACGAAAAATCCAAAGTAAAACCGCCTAAAATACATCTGTAAAACGAATCTGTAAAGTTCGTTTCTTTCGCAAAGGTCATTCGGAATAACCAGCACACAATAATAAGGACTAATTCATTCCTGTCAAGTAAGGGATAAAATAAGAATAACCATTCACGGAGTCCCGTTTAACAAAATACTTATTGACAATTTTTTGAGGGACAAGAGGGACAATTTTTTAGTGCAAACAAAAAATTGAGGAACGTAACTAACTCGGCTGAAGGATCGCAACCGTATCGGCTGCATGTTGCCGCAATGCAAACAAAAAGACTGTTGCTATATAAACCTCGTTCATTGGCGATTGAGTACAACCGCATTCAGACGATACGCGTGCGATCATTCTGACGTTGATTTTTTGTTACAAAAATTGTCCCATTCGTCCCTGTCCCACTCGTCCCGCTTATCCCTCAAAAATTGTCAAAACGTAATTTAATAAACAAACAAATTTTCGTGAACGGTTACAGAATTTTTTTGTTTTTATTCGATTGGCAATTTAAATTCTCCGTCTGTTCCGGGTAGGTTTAATTCTGGTAATGTTTGTTGTTTTTGGATTGGCGGTTGGTTTACGTTTAAGTTTGTGTTTGCGTCGGCGTTATTTTGTGTTGTTGTTTTTATTCGTATGACGGATGATTCAGTTAGGTGAATTTTTTTGTACACGTCTTCCGAAATTACGTAATACCAATCCGCAAATCTTTCAGATAATTTTTTAACTCTTGCCTTGCCGGATTCGATTGCTTTTTCTACTCTTTCTTTTTCTCTTAAATTTGATTTTTCTTTTTGTTCTCTTTCTTTTTTGATTTTATCGATTGTGTTTTGGTCGCCTGTTGTTGGTATTTCTGGTAATTTTTGAATATCGGCGGGCGGGATTATTTTTTCGTCGAAATCTGCGTTTATAAACAAATAGCGGTTTTCCATCATTGACGGCGTTTCGTTTTGATTTTTGTTTAGTTCTTTATTTTGATCTGCTTCCGTTTGCGTTCCCGTCAATTCGCCGAAGCGCAAGTTATAGCAAATTCCATCTTTCATTCGTAGTTGAATATCGCCTTGTGTTGCGAGTAATTTTACTGATTCTTTATTTTTTGGGTTTGTTTTATCCGGCGCCGCGACAAGATAGAATCCTGCTTTGAACAACGACTCGTCCGGTTTAATTTTGTCGAATGATTCGCCTTTGCGTAACGATTCGGCGAGTTTATTTGGTTTTTTTGTAACATTTACGATTTTCAAGTTGTTTATGGAATTGATCAAGTTATCCAAAACTTCAACGTTTAATTCTTCGTTTGCGTTTAGATTTTTTTCGTAATATTCGCGGTGTGCGCCGCGGTATCCCATACATTTTTTTAGCGTCCATTTTTTATTTCCTGTTTCGTCGTTGTTGTATGCGATAGCGAGGTCGGCGACGTTATTTATAGACACGCCTAGAGCGCCGCCGGAGGTTAGTTGCAAGTCGAGCGAATAATCATCAATGAAAATTTCGGCAATATCAATTGAATGAATATCGAGTAAGTTTTTTTCTATCCATCGGTCAAATTTTGCGCTAAATCTATCAATATCAATTTTGACGATGTACACCGGCAATTGTCCTGCAATACGGACGTATCTATTGACGGAACTACTGGGTTCGTCTTGATTATTTCCGATAGGTTCGACGGCTTTGCCTATTATCAATTCGACCATAGTTTCGTCGATTTTTGTTTCTTTGTTTGTGCCTACTAGCGTAACTTTCACGCCGGTATTTTCGTTTGACGAAACGGTTGTATCGGTCGGGTCGAGTACGCCGTAAGTTGTGTGAATAGCGGTTGTGTTTACGGCTTGCGTAGAGTCGCCGCTCAACTTTTCGGCGACGTCAAGAACGTTTAATCCAATTAACGCATCCGCAATTAAACCCATTTGGTCTTTCGCATCTGCGGGATAATTATCATGCGACGGGATACGCCACGAACCGCCTTGTTCAATTATACGAAATTCCTCTTTTTCGCCGGTAGCGTCGCGACGAACTATTTCAAGCCGCTTAATCGAAAGCGGATCCGTAAACTTCTCAAATAGAGGTTTACCGATAATCGATTCAATATTGACCGTGCGAATTTGTGGTTTAGAGTACCACGCAAGCCCAAGCAGAACAATTGCAAGCAACAAAAAAATCAACGTTTTAATTTTTTCCGACATCTTTAATTTTACAAGGTTAGGACTAGCGTAAAATATCAGAAATTATGAGCGTCGCTGGATAATTTACATAATTTACGCTTAGTCGTGTTTGATAGTTTATAGTTAAATTTTGCGTAACCGTTGACAAAATTTTAAGCAAATGATTTTAGAGATACCCAAATTTGATAATTGATAAATTGCGATACGTGATATTTTCCGCAAAGGTTACAAAAAAATCAGGCGGATATTTTACGATACAATCAAAATCATTCAAGTACCGCCCGTAACATGTAAAAATAGATTCGTGCGAAATAGAATTTTTGTGAAGTAACCGTTCACGAAATTTTAGGTGATAGAGTTTCATGGAATAGGGGAGATTAGTTTTTTAGAAAACTAGAGAACAGATTTTTTTGTTACAAAAAAATTGTCTCACTTGTCCCTCCCAAAATTCACGAACCCGCAAGTTAGTTTTGTTTTCATTTTTTTTGAACAATTCCTCTATTACTGCGATATTTTTTTGCGGTTCTTTCCAAGAGAAATTTTTAATTTTGCGGTTTTGATCGTAATAATATAATCGCGAAATCTATTAGCGCCGTTATGTCCATATTGCCAAGTATTAAAATTTTTGTTACAGAAATTACAAACGCACAATATCGACGATTCAAGACTCAACTCAAAATCAGAATTTTGAAAATTTTAGATAAACAGAAAAGCCTGTCAATAGTTCCCCGTCAAAACAAAAAATCTTTTTAATCTGCGTAATCAGTGGACAAAATAATGATCCACAGATTACGCAGATTAGAAAGATTTTTTTAGGGACAAGATGTGACAGATTGAAGGATCGCGGGCGTCACGCCTGTGTTCCTTCAGATACGCATGGCGAAACGCCTGCATCCCAGGATCGCGGGCGTCACGCCTGCAAGCGGTTGTACTCAACCGCCAATGAGCGATGTTATATCTCAACCGCCTGTTTGTTTGCCTTTCGGCAAAGTGCAGGCGAAACGACTGCATCCCAGGATCGCGGGCGTCTCGCCTGCAAGCGGTTGTACTCAACCGCTAATGAGCGAGGTTTAACATCTGGGCATCTCTAAAAATTCATTTCTGTCCCGTTAGGGACAACATGTTGGTAGAAAAACAAGGTCAAAAATATATTTGTCCCGCTAGGGACAACATGTCAATACAACCTTAACCCTCATTGCGTCCTTAATGGGACGCTAAAAATACGTATCATTTTTTTCTACCAACATGTTGTCCCTAATGGGACAGATCGGACAAATATTTATTGTTACAAAAAATACCGGATCGCAGGCATTTCGCCTGTGTTCCTTCAGATTCGCAGGCGAGACGCCTGCATCCCAGGATCGCGGGCGTCTCGCCTGCATGCGGTTGTACTCAACCGCTAATGAGCGAGGTTTAGATCGCAACCGCCTTTTTTGTTTGCCTATCGGCAAAGTGCAGGCGAGACGCCTGCAATCCTTCTCAATTTTTTAAAAAAATTTTGTTGAAAATTTTTGCAAACTGGTCTTGTGTTATTTTTCGGATTGGTTTATACTACCGCACCGCGTTACAAAATTTGAGATCAAAAGAGATCAAATTTTTGTCGTCCACAGATTAGACGGATTTTTTAAAATAATCTTTTTAATCTGTGGATCATTTTTTTTGTTCTTGATTTTTTGTAACGAAAAATGTTTTGTGTTTTAATTGCGGCGAATTTAATTTTTAACTTACGCAAAAATGTTTTTTGCGAATTAGATTTTGTTGCGATTAAAAAATTTTTTACTATTTGTTTAACCCTTTACTGTAAAGGAGAATAACATGAAAAAGACAAATTGTTTGTCAGAACTCAACGCCGAAGTCAATATGAATATTGACGTTACAGCCAATGTTAATTTGGGTGTTAATTTAGGCAAGGGGGGGGGGGGGGGGGTATCTGGTCGCAGGTTCTTGCTATAATTATCGTTATGGCAATACTCTGCGGGTTTCTCCCAAAATCTCTCTGTTTGGTTTATTTGGTTTTACGCTTGTTGAACTCTTGGTAGTAATTGCGATTATTGGCGTTTTGATTGCTTTGCTTTTACCGGCGGTTCAGGCGGCTCGTGAAGCGGCTCGGCGGGCGCAATGCAGCAATAACGTTAGACAACTGTTATTAACAGTACATAATTACGCAGACGCTAATAAACAAAAAATTCCAGCGCTGGTTAACGTAGTACACGTTGACGCTACAACCGGCGATCCTATTGGAACGTATAGCGCAATGACGTTATTACTTTCCTTTATGGAACAACAAGCGCTGTTTGACGCTATCAAGACAAACGGCAGAAATCAAAGTAATGGAAATCTTGCCCCATTCCTTTGTCCTTCAATGTTGTCCAGAGACCAGACGCGTTCACATCCTGACAATCCCGCTTCGGATTCCGTGAGTAATTATCTTTTTGCTATCGGTATTCGAACAGATGCTCATTATGACAGCAGCGCCGACGCCGCTATTAAGGCGACGCCGCAATGGTCAAAAGGAAGACAATTTGGATATTGGTGTATTCCTTGGTGGCAAGATGGATGTAATGATCCCACAAGTGATTCCCGTAAACAAAACGACCTAATTGTACCGGATGGAACATCAAATACTGTTATGTTCTATGAAGGCGCTTTAGCCGGAGATAATAATGATGTTAAACGCAATAATATCACGTGTTACGATGCACTTCGTCCGTCAATTGCTATTGCTTGTCCTGCGGTAAAATTACCGAAATCTGTTAAAGACTACAATAACGATCCTCAATATTGGGGCGAATGTGCCGGCGCTAATTCACGGCATCCGGCAGGAGTGAATTGTGGTTTAGGCGACGGCTCGGTGAAATTTGTCGCTTTCAGCGTTGCGCCCGAAGCGTGGATTTCAGCCGCAACAATTGATAGCGGTGAATCGCAATCATTACCGTAAATTTTTTATAGCGATCTATAATCGTTTATTTTTTTATTTAACCACAGAGGACGCAGAGAACACAAAAAGAAATTTTATTTAGAATCAAAATGTTATTTAATATCATAATTAACTTTTGATCTAAATAATTTTTAAAAATTTTCTCTGTGTACTCTGTGTGTCCTGTGGTTTTAAAAATAAATTGAATTTTTATAGACGTTCAATTCGTATCAGTATGACCATTAGAGTAAACTGATTTTACAACTGTTCTCGTTTTAGATTTCGGCAAGTTGCGACTGATTCATTTTGAAATCTGTTGTTACAAATTTTGTCGAATTTTAATTGAGGATTTTATATTTTATTAACATGCCTATTAATGAGGCTAAACAAAAAAATTACAATGAAAAAAATTATTATTTTTTCGGTAGCGTGTTTTATTGCTGTTTTGTTTATTGGTTGCGGTAATAGTAGCGTTATCAAGGGGCTTGTTTCGTGTGCGGGAACGGTTACATTAGACGGCGTCCCGCTTGAATCCGCATCAATTAATTTTGCGCCGGTTGACGCTTCCGGTAAATTGGAAACTGGTAAACGCGGCGGTACGGCAATAAGCGATGCCAATGGAAACTTCAACATAAAAACGGCGTCGGATAGTTCCGGTATTACGTCAGGAACATACAAAGTTACCGTAAACAAAATAGTTGAAGAGAAAGGAGAAACCAATAAATCGCCTATACCAAAAAGTATTACAGGTAAATATTCTGATATTGATACCAGCGATTTAACGGTAGAAATTCCAGCCGGAGGTAAAAAAAATATTAAATTAGAATTAAAGTTAAAATAATATCGAAAACCGGAAATCAATATTGGGTATCTCTAAAAATTCATTTGTCCAGGTAGGCGGCTAAAAAAATTAAACACTGTGCCGAAACGCCGCATTACGGTTTACAACATCAATAAACTTTAATATTTCTCACGTCTATACTGCTCGTACTTGAAATTCAGCGATTTAAAAGCGTCAAAGCCTGCCGTCCGAAAGCTAGGCAGGCGAAGGTAAACGCAAACTCAAGTACGAATAGTTTAAAATAGACTTATTTTAAACTTTATGAATTATTAAAATTTATCGATAGTATAAACTCCATTGCGACCCAAAAAATAAACACAGTGGCGAAACATCGCCTACCTTTTTGTAAAAAAATG
>JAISLW010000053.1 GCA_031277105.1 Planctomycetaceae bacterium
TAAAGTTAAGAAAAATTAAAATAATTTAATTATCTCTTTAACCAAAAAAATAACCAGCAATTAAAATCACAATCATTTTTTACAACCATCAATCTCAACTAATTTTTGGCTCATCAAAATAATTGTAAAATTGCAAAACAATACAATTCTCTGATTCATTTTGCAACAAAGGGCAGTAATTTAACACATCCAAAAATTCACACAAGCCCCCCCCAATAAATTCGGAATTCGGAATTCGGAATTAAGGATTTTGATTTCAAATTTAAAATAATCTTTTTAATCTGTGTAATCTGTGGATCGATTTTTTTGTCCACAGATTACGCAGATTAGAAAGATTATTTTTAAATACGGGGAGCGGTGATGCAATTCTCCGTGAACGGTTACAAATTATTTTCGCTTGCACTTGACCGGTGAATTATTAAAATGGTCATTCTTTAAGCAAATTTTCAAATTACGTATTGGCGATTTTGAAGGACAAAGAGGAGGAACGCATGCGTCTCGCCTGCTGTTGCTAGCGGTAACGAAAACTGTAGTTGAGATCAAAAACTCCATTTTTGCTGTTGAGTACAACCGCATGCAGGCGAGACGCCTGCGATCCTTTGGATGATTTTTTTAACAAAAAACAAATTTCCTTAATTCCGAATTCCGAATTTCCCCCCCCCTTCCCTTCCCTTCCCTTCATTGAATTGGATAGTTACGAAATATTTTAAGAATGATAATATTAGACCGAGTTAAAATGGTGCGTGATAAAATTGCGGGCGCTTTATATCGTTGCGGTCGCGACAACGACAAGGTTAAATTAGTCGCTGTAACAAAATATGTTTCGGCGGACGATAAACATATTGCGGAATTTATCAAGAGCGGTTGTACAGATTTCGGCGAGTCGCGGGTACAGTCGCTGTTGGATAAGATAGATTATTTTGATCGCAAAACGCCCGAATATTTTGGAAATAACGTTACGAAAAATAAATTACAATGGCACATGATTGGGACGTTGCAACGTAATAAGATTAGAAAGATGTTGTCTCGTGTTTCGTTGATTCATTCTATCGATTCGGAGCGTCTTATTGATGCGATAGACCGCGTTGCCGAAGAGGAATCGCTTTGTCGTCCTGTTGAGTGTTTGTTAGAAGTAGCAGTATCCGGCGATAAAACGAAACACGGTTTTAAGCCGGATTGGTCAATGATTTCCGATGTTGCGGGTAAATTAGGAAAATATAAAAATGTGCGAGTTGTCGGTTTAATGTGTATGTCCGGCTTGACGGCAAAAATAACAGAAATACAACGCGAGTTTGCAACATTACGAAACATCGCAGAAAAATTAAAATCAGAACGATTGCCGGATAATTGCTCAATGAACGAACTGTCAATGGGCATGAGCGACGATTTTGAAATCGCAATCAAAGAAGGCGCAACAATAGTAAGAATCGGACGATTACTATATGATTGATAAACAGAAATCGCTAGTAATGCATCTGTTATTAGTCGCAGAGATCACAGATCGATAATTTTGTAAAATAAACTTTTTAAGTAACCGTTCGCGGAAATTTGTTTATTAAATTACGTTTTAGGCGCCTTCTAATAACCGGTTTTTTATTTAAGCGCCGAGAACACAGAGTTCACAGAGAAGAAAATTTTCAAAAATTATTTTATATACGACGTCAATTATAATATTCAATAACATTTTGATTACAATTAAATTTTCCTCTGTGTTCTCTGTGTCCTCTGTGGTTAATAAAAATAAATTTGTGATTTTTAGAAGTTACCTTTAGCAATTTTTGAGGGACAAGTAGGACATGAGAGATAAGTGAGACAATTTTTTATAACAAAAAATTGTTATTTAGTTTTCTAAAAAACTACTTCCTACTTCCTATCCCCTACTCCCTAACCCCTAAAATCTAGCGCTTATAATTTCCGTGAACGGTTATAATTTTATTTCCGCCGCCGCCAAACCCATAATTTAATATGTCAACTTCAATTCGTTTTTTTTGCGAACATTGTCAATTGATGATGAAAGTTAGTTCTCAAATGTCAGATAAAACGATAGTTTGCCCGCAATGTTTGAAACAACTTGTCATACCGGATAAATCCGACCCGCAAGCAGAACAACTTTACCTCTACATGAAACAAAAAGGAAACGACAAAGAAACAACCGCCCCCCGCCGCAAAAAATCCCAACAACAAACCAACGCCGCCGCTTTTGAAAAAGACGAAGTCGATAAATGGATAGATGAATTTTGGACAACGCTGCCCGAAAATAATACGCGAAATAAACCCGCAATCTTGTCAAACGCGCAAAATAAAAAATTACCACAAAACAACAACGCAAACAATAACGCCAACAACATCAACAACGCCAACGCCGCTAATAACGCTACACGCAAAAACAATACGACCAAAAAACAAAACGAAAATCAAACCGAAAGTCAACAGTTGATTTTGCGCAACGATAAAATTTTATTAGTTGCGATATTATTAACGTTTTTTTTAAGTTTTCCGGCAGGTTTTGTTTTACGCGGTTTTTTTGTTGCGGGCAATTCGCATCGCGCCGTCAACGAAGGCGTCGACGGCAACGGTAATGCGATTGTTAAAGTCGAAGGTAAATTATCGTACAAAAATGAATTTGGAGTTAAAACACCAGACGCCGACGCGACAATTTTATTCATACCCGTCGAAGCAAAAACGCCAACACTCATCTCAACAAAAGGATTAAGAGCAGACGACGGAATTTTCGACCCCAATAACGATAACATACAACGAATAACAGAACTCGGAGGAATTGTACAACGAACCGGCGCCGACGGCGGATTCAATTTCACGCTAAAATCAAGCGGAAAATACGTCGCAATCATGATCTCATCACACGCTAAAAGAACAAACGCAACACAACTACCGCCAGAAATAATTAACTACCTAACAAAATTTTTCAAAAACCCAACAAACCTGCCCGCAGACTTCCGCATCGAAAAAGATGAATACAACATCAATAACGGAACACAAATCATACACAAAACATTTGAATAAATATCTAGTTTTTAATTCGTAATTCGTAATTCGGAATTAGAAATTAGAAATTAGAAACTTTGTAACCTTTCACGAGATTTTAAACTATTCGTACTTGAATTTGCGTTTACCTTCGCCTGCCTAGCTTTCGGACGGCAGGCTTTGACGCTTTTAAATCGCTGAATTTCAAGTACGAGCAGTATAGAAGTGTAGAGTTTTAGGTGATATGGCGTAGGCGATAGATTTATTGTAACGAAAATTGTCATCCTATCCCCTATCCACTATTCCCTACTCTCTACTCCCTACTCCCTATCCCCTAAAATATAATTATGAGTAATTTAAATCAATCAGATTCGGTATCTTCGCAATTATTGCGCGAGCGGTATGAACAATTTCGTAGCGATTTTAAATTGATCGAAGAGGAGATTGGTCGTTTGCTTGTTGGTCAGTCGCAAGTTATTCGCGAAGTTATTATTGCGATGATTTCGGGCGGTCATGTTTTGTTGGAGGGCGTTCCAGGTTTGGGCAAGACGTTGCTTGTTAGAACGTTGGCGGAGATAATCGAGGGTAAATTTTCGCGTATTCAATTTACGCCTGATTTAATGCCGGCAGACTTGACCGGCACAAATATAATGAACAGGGCTGTTGATGGAAACAGTTATTTTGAATTTCAACAAGGTCCCGTATTTTGCAATCTGCTGTTAGCCGATGAAATTAACCGCGCAACGCCTAAAACGCAAGCCGCATTGCTCGAATCAATGCAAGAGCATTCTGTAACTGTTGGCAGAACGACGCATAAGTTAGCAGATTTATTTTTCGTTCTAGCGACGCAGAATCCTATTGAGATGGAAGGCACGTATCCATTGCCCGAAGCGCAACTCGACAGGTTTTTTGGTAAAATAATTTTCCCTTTTCCTAATCTGGACGAACTAATGCAAATTATCAACAGGACGACAACGGCAACATGTCCGAAAGTAAAATCAACTATACCAACTTCGCGAATTATTGAGATGGGGCAACTTGCCCGTGAAGTTCCGGTTGCGGATGATGTTTTGCGTTATGCGGCGGAGTTGATAATGCGAACTCATCCAGGCGCCGGCGTAAATCATTCGGAAACGGTAAAAAAATATTCGGCTTCCGAAAAATTAGTCGATAAATATGTACGATACGGCGCAAGCCCGCGCGGCGCCCAAGCGCTAATGTTAGGAGCAAAAACATTGGCAATTTTAGACGGACGTTTCAACGTCGCAAAAGAAGACTTAATCGCAATGACTCCAATGACGCTACGACATCGAATTATTCTAACTTTTGAAGGCGAAGCGGAAAATATTACAACAGATGAAATTATTGAAACAATAATTAGAGATTAAAATTTAGAAATTAGGCGATGAATTTTTAATTAGGAATGCGGAATTAAGGTTTTTGTTACAAAAAAATTGTCTCACTTGTTTCTCCGTCCCACTTGTCCTTCAAAAAAAATTGCCGATATGTTTTTTGCCAAACAGGTCTCTGTGAACGGTTACAAAAAATTTTCCTGATATATTATATTTTTTAAATATGTTTGACGACGAATTTTTGCGTAGGTTGGAGTATTTTGTTTTGGTTTCTCATCGGGCGGCTGGGGGCGTTTTTTCGGGCGGTTCGATCAGCGGCGAAGTTGATATATTTTCTAATCGGCATAAACAACAATTTGGCGCCGGTACAGAATTTGCGGATCATCGGGTTTATGTTCAAGGCGATGATTTACGGCGGCTTGACTGGAATTTATTTGCTAGATTTGGCGAAGGTTTTATCAAGCGTTTTGATGCGGACGTTGATGTTAATATTTATTTTTTGCTTGACTGTTCAGCGAGTATGCAAGCGGGATTGGGCAAGTTTAACAAGTACGATTATGCGCAACGTATAATCGCGTCGCTTTCGTATATTGCTTTATCTGAATTAAATCGTGTTGGCGTAGTTTCTTTTTCCGGCGGCGTTATTGATATGTTTCCGTTGACGCGCGGCAAGAGTAAATTTTTTAATTTGCTAAAATTTCTTGAGCGGCATAAACCCGCCGATAGCAAAACTGATATTCGTTTATCAGTCGATAATTTTATACGTAAAACGAAGCGGGCTGGAATTGCGGTTATTGTAAGTGATTTTTTTGATTATGGCGGTTGTCAAGTTGCGATAGAACGATTACGTTACAATAAATTTGAACCTGTGATTATTCAACTTCACGCCGATTTTGAAGCCGACCCGAAATTACAACCCGAATTCCAATCAGTCCTAAAAACAAATTTTAACCTAGTAAGCGCCGAAAATGAAAACATAAAAAATATAAAAAATAACGAAATAAATATAACAATAAATGATTCAACTCTAAATCAATATAAAATTTGTTTTGACAATTTTCTTGACGAAATTAAACGATATTGCATCAACAAATGCGTAAGTCACATAATTACAAAAACGTCAACGCCATTAGAAGAAATAATCCTAAAAATAATACGAAACAAAAATATACTAAAATAAAATCATAAAGGTAACTTCTAAAAACCAGTTTTTTACTTAACCGCCGAGAACGCAGAATTCACAGAGAATATACTGCTCGTACTTGAAATTCAGCGATTTAAAAGCGTCAAAGCCTGTTGTCCGAAATCTAGTCGGGCGAAGGTAAACGCAAACTCAAGTGCGAACAGTTTAAAATCTTTAAAAATATTTTAAATCAAAAAATCAATTATAATATCAAATAACGTTTTGATCCCAATAAAAAATTTCCTCTGTGTTCTCTGTGTTCCTGTGGTTAATAAAAATAAATTTGTGGTTTTTAGAAATTCCCTAAAGTTATTTTGAAATTTTTAGTTTTTAGGGACATGAGGGACAAAGTCAATTCATAATTTTGCAATAAAGATTTTTAATTCCGAATTAAAAAAACTATTCATTTTTTAATTCGTTTATTTTTTGGTATAGTTCTTGGGTGGATGGGTTTGATAAGATTATTTTTCCGTCTTTTCCGATTAGTATCGTTAGCGGGATAGATTTTATTCCGTAATCTAATGCCAATATTGATTCTGTTAGATTTTTTGCAATAATTCCGTGCGTCCAATTCATTTTTTTTTCGGCAATAAACTTGCTAATATCTTCCAAATTATCTTCTCCGTCTAGGCTAATTCCAATCATTTTAAATTTTGGATTATGTTGAATATTTGCGTGTAATTCTCTAAGTAAATGCAATCTCTGCACACACGGCACACTCCAAGTCGCCCAGAAATTGAGAATAATTATCTTGCCGTCGTAATCAGAGAGTTTTAATATTGTTTTTGTTGTTTCTGTTTTATTATTATTTTTGTCAATAGGCAAAACTTGTAAAACTTCAAAATCTGGCGCAATTTGACCAACTCTAATAAGCGGTTCCGGCTCAATAAATCTAATTTGATCATCTACCGTCAATTTTAAGTCGCCTAGATCAAACGGTTCGTCTGAAACGCCTCCAGGAATTTTTTCTACTTTAAATCGATGAGATAAATTTGTTGCGGCGTATGTGCGAATTGCGTCGTAATTGTTCATTTTTTGTTCTACATACGCTGCAACTTCTAACAACCAATCTCCCTCAGTAATATTGTCCATTCTAATTGTTTTGTCGTCATTTACAAAACCTGCCGATTGTTTGTTTGCGATATTTATATCATGTTGTTTATACCATGCGCTAAGTTTTTCTGATAATTTTTTATGTTGTTTTCCATCTTCGGTTGTTTCTTGCCAATTTCTTAATAGCGCGTCTTTTTTATTTATGTCTTTTTCTTCTCTTATTGATTCCGGTATTAAATTTCTCATATTTTTAGAAAAATTTTCCGGCAACGGTTCCAAATAAGGCTTACAAATAAATTCGGCGTATTTGAATTTGAGTTCTTTACCTGCAAAACTATCATTAATAATTTTTCCTTCAACCGGTCGCCCTTCCCCGCCGATTTGAACGTTTGTCGTTTTGGTGGAAATTATGTTAATGCGTTTTCGTTCAACGAAATTATGCAGCCTCTCTTTGTTGAAAACATTTCTGCTAATATAACCTTTGCCTGGCGGAATTTGTTCTATACAAAATTTACCGTTTTCGTCGCTCTTACTCAAAATTTGCCAAGACGGAAATAAACTTGACGACGGCGAATCGCCTTCGCCAAACGACGGACGATATTCGATAATAAAATTACTTGCCGGTTTAGTTCCTAATTTTGCGACGCCTTCGATACGTCCCCATTTTTCCAAAATAATTGGTTCTTTATTGAATACGTTTTTCATTTCGTTTTGCGTAATCCGTTTGAAACCGGACTTGCCCATAACATACAAAACGTAATCATCGTTTCTAGTTCGTGATTCTTTCGTATAATGTTCTTCCTCAAAATTGATCCATTCGAATTTAAAATTTCCGTTCTTATCAGTTTTGACGGCGAATTTTTTGTCTTCAAGCGTTATTTCGTCGTCTTGGATCATTATTGCGCCGTATTGGATTCTAGTTGTATGTTCTTTATGTTTTGGCGTAATTAGTACGACGTTCGCTTCGGCGGCGGGCGTTTTATCTGGATTTAATACAGTTCCTTTTAAGATTTCATCCAACTGTTTAGTCGATAATTTTTTTAACGGCAGATCAATTGTTATCGTTCCTTCGTTTGGTGAAATTTTGCGTGAGATTGCGGGTTCGTAACCTTCCGCTTCAATTTTTACGCGAAAGTGATCGCTCGGATAATCTTCGCTAATAAAATACGTCGCATCGTTATTTGAATTTGGCATTATCTCCCAATACATTTCATCACCGGTTTCCGAACCCATTCCGCGATAAACTTTGAAATTCTGAACCGGTTTATTTGTTTCAGCGTCGGTGATTTTGCCGGAGATTTGCAATTGCGGGAATGCGGTCAAAACGTATTCGTCGTCTCTTGCCTTCATAGCTTTATTGTTCAATCCCATGAAAGAACTTTTATAGATGCCGAGTTCGACTTCCGTATCCGGCGCTTCGTTCCACGTCCAACAACCATCAGCGCCTGTACACGCAAACGGAAACAATTTACCCGTCAACAAAAATTCAACATGATCCTGTCTCCCCCAACGTTCGATACGAATTATAAAATCAGGAATCGGATTGCCGTCCTTATCAACGATTTTAATCTTAATTGGTTTTCCGGCAGGTTTCAGAGTTACATCGACATTTAGCGTTGAATTTTTTTCATTGAGTTTAATGTCTTTGATCGTACTCATTTTTCCTTTCGCCCAAACTCCGATAAAAGCGTCGCCGTCTTTATGTTTGACTACGGGTAAATTTTTTATAGAGTATTCGCCGTTTTCATTTGTTTCTGTAACGAAATTATTATGCGGCGTTGCTTGGTTGCAGTAAACGACGGCGTTTTTGACAGGCTTTTTATCAACGTCCGTTATACGTCCTTTTACTGTTATGCCGCGTTCAAGTTTGATTGTACGTTTGAAAACGCCGTTCTTGTCGGGCAAAAATTCGGACAAATTTATTTCCTGTTCAGACGGCATAAAATTAGCAGATTCAACATAAAAATTTACTTCGTTTTGGAGTATATTTGGAGGAATTAGATTACAAGTCCAAACGCCTTTTTCATCTGTTTTGACCCAAACTCGATATTGGCAAATTTGCGGCGTGCGTGAACGATTGCCCCAAGGAATACAAAATTCAACATCCGCATTCGGATATGGTTTGCCGGAATCATCAATAACAACGCCGCCGATTTGAGTTGCTTTTTCGAGTTTGATAGTAATATTTTCAGGTATCGGATCGGCTTTGATATTATTCCATGTAGCGTTGTAAGGCGCATAATTCGGATGGTCAATTTCGATTTGCAATAATTTTGGTTGCGTATTTTCAGGCTTGAACCCAATAACGAATTGTCCGTTATTGTCCGCTTCAACATAATGTCGCAGTTCTTTTTGATTGTGCGGTGTTGGTTCGCCGAAGTATGAGAATTTCGCTTTGGGTATAGGTTTATTCGATTCGTCCAGTATCGTAACCGTCAACTTTTTCCCGCCCGCAATTTCAGATACGGAAGAGTCGCGGGAAAGCGTAGAGTTAAGAGGACGCTCATGCGGCGCCCAACATTCCGCAAATAAACGCCCCTCCAATCCAGCCGCCATAAAAATAAACGACAAGAAAAAACTAAAAATTGTAAATCGATTTAACATTTTTTATCTCCCATTTTAAACTTTACGTTAAACTTACTGAAATCCGTTACAGCAATTCGTTAAACAAATTTCCGTAAACAACACAAGAAAATCTACACAATCTCAAAACAATCAAACTCACTTGCCTATTTTTTGTAACAGAAATTACAATAGCGAACTATAACAATTACCATCAATTCTTACAAGATCAGTTTTGATTGTGCGTATCGTATTTGAAATTCAGCAATGTAAAAACGTAAAAGTTTGCCGCCAGATATTTAAACATGCAAAGATAAACGCAATTTCAAGAGTAACCGTTTAATTATTTTCAATGATTTCATATTTATTTTTGCCGATAAAAATTAGCAATGCTGATTTTAAGTTGGGGCGGTCTTTTAAGCGGTGAGCGGTAATATATTGATTCAATTGTTCAAGTCCTTTCTTTTTCGCTTCGTCAATATCTTTTTTACTTGCGTCCGTTTTGCAATATTTTAATTCCCAAACCCATTCATATTTTACCGCCGAATATTTAGGGTTACTTTGCAAAAATATATCAATACGTCCAGGCGCCGCCTCATATTCGCTCATCGGCATATAAGGATCATAAAAATGTAAATAAGAAAGTAACATTACCTTAATATATTTTTCATCAAAACGTTGCAAGTCATAATCCGACAACTTGCCAAGTATATTTTGAGAAATATAAGAAAT
>JAISLW010000059.1 GCA_031277105.1 Planctomycetaceae bacterium
GAACCCAAACCAACCAATCGCTACCTTTGGGGAACAAAACAAGACGAATTGATCTGCAATAACAATAATTGGACATTAAACGACCATCTAAACACAATCCGCGACATTGTAAAATCCGATGGCAATGTTGAATCTCACCTAGAATACAACGCCTTCGGAAAATTAATCTCTGAAACAAAAAATGATCAATTACTCTTTGCCTACACTGGAAAATTATTTGACAAGTCAAGCGATCTACAATGGAATATAAATCGCTGGTACAACTCAAATGCTGGACGATGGGTGAGTGAAGATCCGATTAAATTTCAAAGTGGCGACAAAAATTTATACCGTTTTTTACTTAATATGCCATTATGGGCGGTTGATTTTTATGGTTATAAACCCAAAGTAACAGTTTTACCGTCCCAAGAGTGTATTCTATGTAATTGCGATTGTCCAGCCTGCTGTGGAACTGTGGATGATTTACCGCCATTACAACCTAAAGATAATCCCACTGGTTTATGTTGTAAGAATAAACAAAAACTTTATAAAAAGTTTTTTAATGGTTCAGAAGCAGAATGTATGAGACATTTTAGTTCTACAACATTTACAAATCGTAATATCAATCTTAATGTAGTAATTACATCAGTTGTAGTATTTTATTCCTATCCATTTATTTCTGGAGTTGCATCAATTGGATGGACACTGGCAGTTTATGAGAATGAGAGATATGCAGAAATTTTATGTAATACGCATATATGTGATAATATAATTCAACCTTACTGGAAATTTGATGATGATTTTTGTGAATGGATAACTGCTTGTCCTGATAATTATAGTTATATTTCCCAATTACCAGAAATTCCTAAATCTGTAGTAGAGCAAGGAGTAGACGCTTTATTTGACACATTAAAAGAAACAAATGAATTTCTTGAGAAAAGTAATAATGTTACACCTGGTGGACCATGGGGACACCCACCTCGATACTAAAAATTTTCCTAGTATTCACAAACTTGTTGTTAATTTAGGTAAGTTTTATAGGTAAAATCGACAAACTACAGATCTGCTGAACAAATGATGTCTTGATAAACAGACCTATTAGTAGTGCGTTTGTTTGCTTAAAATCGCCAAATAAGTTTTGGTATTTTATTCATTTCAACAACATGCCTGTAAACGCTAGGAAAATTTTAATTTTGAACTCGTATATTACAAGGATGAATCCCATTTCCCCTTAAAATGTGAAACAGTAAAAAAATTGTAAAAGCCAATTTTATCATGGATAAATCTAATTGAAATTGACAAAGTTAGCAATTCATTTGGATATTTGGCAGTTATTTAGAATTTTAGATCATATAGGGTTTATGTAAGTAAATTTGATATAATATAATATATAATTGTTATGTGTAATATATTAAATAAAATTGAACTGAAAATATTGTATTGCTGTTTACCCATAGCCCTAACATTGGGTATATGTACAGTAGAATATGATGTATTGAATTACCATTTATATCATTTGATTTTTTTTATAACTATATATAATATTTACCATAAATTTGTAATTGAAAAAGTAATTTTAAATATATATATTGATTATCAGCAAGCTATTGGTAACAATGATACTTGTACTAAATTGCGTAACATTATAGCAAGGAGGTGGTTTTCATGGTCGCATTTATTTTGTACAAGTGCTTTCTTATTAGTTTATTATTTATATGGTCTTTGCAGATTTTAAGAATATAGTTTACGAATTGATCGGAAAATGACAAAAACTGCACAAAAAATAGGGTACAATTTTTGTGATGTAAATTAGCGAAATTAATTATTTATTGATTTTACTGTGGGGTGTTGTTTTTGATTTCGATGTAACTTATGTTTTTTGTTAATTTGGAGGTTTGTCTTATGTTTAAAAGAATATTTTGTCGTTTTGTTGCTTATCGTTTGATTCGTTTTTTTTGTTTATTTGTTGGGTCATTGTTTATTGCCGTTCTATGGATACCCAATGAGTCGGACTATCGCCCCTGTAATAACGCGATAATTCAAAAAAATGATTGGATAACAGGCTATCGAGCATCCTATTATTCTTACTTATCAAAAAAACTACCCTTTATTCCGTGTTATGCTACGCATGTTGTTGCTTTAAGCGGAAGAAAAGACGTAGGATTTACGGCAGTTCTAGCCGACGAAGTTGGACGAACATGTATAAATTACAGCGGTTATATTGCCATTGCTCTCTTTAACACGATAATTTTATACCTTTTCGCAAACATATATGAATTTTTTCGTTTAAACCCGAGTAAAGAAAATTATTTTATGCGAATTTTATTTAAAAAAGATAAATAGTAACGAGAGTTTTTCTATTACCTATTTTATATACACATCTTACTTGAAAATAAATTTTGAGACATTCTCTAAAGGAGAATTATGTATTATGAAAATATCAGAAGTTAAAAAATATTTTTTAAACGATTTTATACTTGGTTTGATTGTTGGTTGTGGTATCATGTTCGCATTTTATACAGTCTATCATTCATATATTATTCTTGACCATGACAAATTTTGGATAAAGACTAATTCGGAATATATAAAAAAAATATTACCGCCCAATCTGGATAAATTTGAATCGTATATGTCTAATATGGATAACTTGAATCGTGCATTTGCTTATATGAATTACAATTCAATAATGGAATTATATTACGAAAATGATCGCTTTTGGAAACCGAAAACAATTATAAGCAAATTTCCTACTTCCCTTGAATATAAAAGTCTTAGAGAATTTAAATTAGCTAATAAAGGTTACAATGAATATCTAAATTTATTAAAGGTAAAATATGGTAATCAATTTTTAATGGATGCTAATCAAGAATGGCAACAAAATATGCATAAAAATAAAAAATATGATATTAGTGGTGATACTAATATAAAGAGTGAAAATTTCCGATGTGACCAATTAGGACAACTCGTTAAACAAACGCGTCTCGATTCCGGTAAACCAATTATCGTAACAAAAAATAAATTCGACAACGCAGGTAGATTGCTCAATATTTCTCACACGGGCGACAATAAAACTTACGCCGATTACGATATAAAATGGGACGAAGGAAACCGCATCACCGATTTCGATTTCACGTACTTAAACGGACCCGCAAAAAAGAACACATCAAATTATCGTTACGATAAAACCGCGCAACTAATAAACGCCAATTACAGTTTCATGCCAAACGAAAAATACAACTTCGATCTTAACGGTAACCGCAAAACCGCTGAAATTCAAGGACAAAATCAAAATTATAAAACAGGCGAATACAATCGCTTGCTATCAGACAATGAAAACACATACAATTATGACAACGAATGAAACCGAATTTCCAAAACAACCAAAGACAACAAAACCACAAAATACGCTTGGGATCACCGCAATCGTTTAATCAAAGTTGAAACCCCAACCGAAACAATCGAATACATCTACGACAATTTCAAGAGCAAATTGGACAAGAATCAGTTATAACGCTACTGCAACGGAATTAAAAGATTTTGCAGCTATAGGTGGCGCTCCTACATACGATACTGAGAAATTTGGTGTAAAAGGACTTCCATTTAGTGGAGGTTCTATGCCTACTGGTTATACCGAAGCTAAAGATATTGCAGGATCGATTGCCACCGATCAATGGCTACGAAGTCAGGCAATTGCAGTAGGCGTACCAATTACTACTGTTGGCGATTATGGTTTTCAAAATTTACATTCATGGAAATAGAGGCGTGTATGCAACTTTTGAATAGTAGTTTAGTTTAAGTTATCAAATTATGAATTAATCTGGCTTTAATATGAAACCAGATTTAATAGGCAAAAATATTATTTTAGAATTACATGTATTTGCCTAAAAGAGCATGGCTACTAATTAGTAGATATGTGATTTTTTGAATATAAGTATAAATTTAGTTACAAAAATGAAAAAGATTAAAAAAAGATGGATTGGATTTATTGTAATTTGTGTTGTATTGTTTGCCGGTATTTTTTATGTAAGGGCTGTTATGTTCGATTTCATTGCTCAAAATACTTCCGAAAAGAAGGAACATTTAGAGCAATACAATGAAGGCGCAAATTATTTTGCAGAATTTGATATTAAGAAACAACAAGAATTTTATGATCTTTTAAAACAAACTTCATTTAAGTTTATTCCAAACGGTCTTGATTATAAAATTAATGTAATGGAACCTAATTTAGCCGGAAATGCCGGATTAGATTTACATAATCTTGATATTGCAGATGCTGATTTGAAGCCGTTAATTAGTATTCCTGTTGTTTGGATTAATCTTTCAGGAACTCAAATTACCGACGACGGTTTGAAGATATTGGCTGAAATTAAATCTCTTAAATATCTTTATCTGAATGCGACGGCGCTTTCGGGTAAACCTACAAAAAAAATATCTGACGCATCAATACCATTTATAGCCAAAATGAAAAAACTTGAAGTATTAGAATTGATTGGTAGTGATATTACAGATAAAACTATTATTGCCATTGCTGAAAACTGTAAAAAAATAAGACATCTGGGGGTTGGCGGACCTTGTATTGATGGAAGTGGATTTAAGGCGTTTTCATCAGATACTCTGTTGGAATACGTGGATTGCGGAGGTCAAAAAGTAGATGATAAGTCAATTAAATATTTAGCTCAAATGAAAAATTTGAAAGTGGTTGACTTCTCATTTTCAAACGTAACAGATAAGGGACTAATGCTATTTACAAGAAGCCCTAAAATAAATCGCATCGGCGTAGAATGTTCAGCCGTAACAAAACGAGGCGTAAATAAATTTATAAAAAAAAGAAAAGATGTGTTTATCAGAATTGGTATGGGGATTAAAGATTAAAAAAATAAAAAGATGAGTTTCATTTGGGTTAATTATAATATTCGTAAACAACCGATGCAACGAGTTGAACACGATTTTGCGGGACGAACTGTTGCGAGTTATGACGCAAACAATAATCAAACGCTTTATTTTTACGATTCGCTAGGTCGTCAAGTTGTAGTAATTCAACCGCCCGCAGGAGAAGATAAAACGCGATTAGCAAAAGAAATTTATTTTGATCAATCAGGCAACACAATCGCTCAAATTTTAGTTCCGTTTGACAAAAATATCTTGAAATCAATCGCCGCGAAAAAATGAGTTACGCGAATGGAATACGATCAACTCGGACGCATAACAAAAATAATTCAACCGCATCATTCGCTTCAAGCCGATGGTCCAATCACATATCAACAATACGATGAAGCAGGAAATCTAATAAAAACGATTGCCCCGCTTGGTAATGAAACGAATTATCGTTACGATAATTTGGGACGTAAAATTTCTGAAACCAACGCCGAAGGCAGCATAACAAAATTTGTCTATTATCAAGACGGTCAAATGAAATCCTTGACCGATCCGGTCGGTAACAGAACGTCTTGGACGTATAATCTGATCGGCAGAGTTTCAAGAGAGACGATAACACTTGACAAAAAATTGCGGACAAGGTTTTTCTATTACGACGCCAATGGAAATATCACAACAAAACTCGACCGAAACAATCGATTAACAACTTGGACTTACAATCAGTTGGGACTGGCAATTTCAATGTATTTGTTCTGAATGAGTTAGTTATGTATATATCGTATTTGTATTTTAACGCGTTGTGTGTTTTTTGTTGTGATTTTAATAAGTCTAGTAAATTTAATTTTAAG
>JAISLW010000106.1 GCA_031277105.1 Planctomycetaceae bacterium
CCACAGAGGACACAGAGAACACAGAGGAAAATTTTAATTGTAATCAAAATGTTATTGAATATTATAATTGACGTTGTATATAAAATAATTTTTGAAAATTTTCTTCTCTGTGAACTCTGTGTTCTCGGTAGTTAAATAAAAAACTGGTTATTAGAAGTTGCCCTTAATCAGTCTCTATTGCCAATTATGACACACGAATTGATATTGACCTCTGTCGCTCAAGGTTTGGAATCGGCAGAGGGCGGTTTTTGCGTAGTTGCTTCCGACAACCGTTTTCCTGAATCATTGATTGAAAATTTATTCCAATTAAGCAATTACCGTTATCCTGTTTTATCCGATTCTGATGAAGTTTCGTTAAATCCTGTTATTTATTCGCACACGATAATTAGACCTGCGTCCGTTTCATCTGATTCGTCTGCGACGCTTCCCGTAATTTCTCCGTCTAATAAAAAACAAACTAACGCTCCCGCCAACGCCGCCTCTAACATTTCGTCCAACGCAACAACTAACTCCTCAACTAACGTATCGATTGACTCCTCGACTAACTCCTCAACTAACGCATCAACTAACTCATCGATTGACTCATCTTTTGATTCATCGTCTATTCCGACTTGGCATGTGCTTTCTCGAATATCGGCGTCTGGCAAAGATTATCGTGATAGACCGAATCGATTGGCTCATCATATTGTTTTAAGCGAAGACGAATTAGTCGTCGAAGGTCCCGCTTGGTTATTGGCATTGGCTGGATTTCATATTACGCAATGGTACACGCCGCCGATAAATTTTCCGTTAGGTCGCCCTGTTCCGACGATTTCACTTTACGGAATACCTCCGCAAACTTGCCGTCAAAAAATAGCCCGCGAGCGTTTGCGTCTCGATCCGCAAAAAATGTCAGTTACTCCGCACAAACAAATTAGCGCTGAAATTTTACGGCAAAATATACAACTAACCGAAGAGCAAATCGCCTCCGCCGATTTCCCCACGTCGCCTTGTCCGACTTGGCAAGACATAACCGGCGACGCAGGTTGGGGCGGCGTTTTGACCGAAGCCGCGCGCAACAGAAAAGAAGCCGCCATCATTTACCCGCAAAACATGAACCCGTTGCCGCTGTTTGTCGAAGCGCTTGCTATCCTGCCCGCACAATTTCTTTGGAATACAACATTCACCACTTACTATATTGACCCTAATAATAACGATCACAATTTCAATTCTGATTCAGGTTCCGGTTTAAGTTCCGGTAAACTTGAATCCAATAAGAATTTTAGACCGTCCCCAAAAACGCAACAACAGACTCAACAACAAACGCAACTTGTCATCGCGCCTCACAATTGGAAAGCCGTTGTAGAAGGCTCGCCCGAAGCCGAAACGCTAAAAAAACGCAACGATATTTTAATAATCGACCTGACCAGAAAACCCGTCGAACCGCCCGAAGGAATTTTTGTCAAATACGCTAAAACCGGTGAAGAAAACGACTTGCCCGTCGAAACGCATTACTCGCAATACCCCGAACCAAACGAAACAAATACAACAAACAATCCAAACAATTCAATAAATATGCAAAATAATAATACAAATAATCCCGCACAAACCAACACGACCACAACAAACATAAACCAAAATAATAACAATCAAAATAACGCCGAAAATATTACATTTGAACCAAACGCCGATAAAATAAATCTGTCCTTGCAACCACAGCCGCAACAGCAAACTACCGATCAAAACCCAACCGATCAAAATTCACAACTGCCGCCACTTGTCCCCAATATTATCACAAAAAATACAACAAATTCTTACAACAAAATTAACCGCTCATCACAACTAACAAACCAACTACTAAATCGCCTCGTCCGCTCGCTAACAAAAAATCAATTTTATCTCGTCTATATTATCGCTCTGATAATTATTATTTGCTTGCTGCTGGTTGTAATGGATCAAATTGCAGAATTAGGTTTCACACAATCGCTGTTCGGACAAAAAAAAATCACGCCCGATAATCACCCCGCACAAATAATCGAAACAATAAACGCAAACAATAATTCAGACGAAACAAAAAACGAACCCGCAAAAACAACCGAACAAATTAAAATTGAACAACATCAACAAAAATTAACAAACGCCCTAATCGAAATAAATAAAAAACGCAAAGAAACAACAAATGATTTAAATAAATTTATTCGCAACTTCGCCTTCCCGCCCTACCTGCCGCTCAAACCGCCCACAATAAAAAACGACAGAATTATTTTACCGAAAAATGACGTCGTATTTAATGAATTGTCGCAATTGTACAAATACGGATTGGCGCTAAATCTGGAATGGACGCCCTTGTGGGACTTCGGCGACAAAAAAATCGAAACAAGAAAATTAAAATTTAATATCGGCGACAAAAAAAATCAAAATAACGAAACAGAAAATAACGAAAATGAAAACGAAAACAAAAATGAAACAGAAACAGAAAACGATAATACTGCCGACAAATTAAGCCGAAAAAAATTTGTACGTTACAGAGCGGTAAAATTGACCGAAAATAAAATTCAAAACACAACAGATAATAACAACAACATAAATATTATCGACGACGCCGCAAACGCAGACGTCAATAATAATGACGACGCAAATATTTTATCAGACGAAATAACGCTGCCAGATACGAACCGTTTTGAATGGGAAGTCGTCGCAATAATTCCAAACAAAAAATCAGAAAATAATAAAAATAATAACGACGAAAATAATAAAAACGACGAAAATCAAAATATTGAGATTAAATTATTTCATCTTAAATTGGAAGAGGACGGCTTGCATATCAAATGGGAACTGAGCGGTATGACGCCTGCGAATTTTTATGATACGCTTAGAGTTTCGCTTGGTTTTTTGCGATTTTCGGTTGAACATTTTGACGGCGACGAAACGGGCGGAGAAGCGGACGGAGAAGTTGATAAAACTGCCGACAATAAATCCGACAATAAATCTGACGACGACAAATCTGACGACGATAAATCTCAAGTTAATTCTAACGTGAATATTCGTAACGATAATTCCGCAAACGAGCCGGAACAATTTGAATATTATGTTCAATTATTTGAGCCGGTTCAAGTTTCGCCTGTTTCTCCGTTTGCGGTTTTTACGGACAAGTCGTCTCAATTTCGCGTTCCGACGCCGTTTGCGGTTACGCCTTGGGATACGTTGTTTCGCGAAGATAATTTTGAGTACAAATTTAATTTTGACGTTAAAGTACAACCGAATGTAATTGCGGGTATTTCAACTAAAATTAAAAAAGAAAAACAAACGCAACCGGTAGAGATAGAATTTACTACGCATAATATTGAGGCGCGGCGGCGCAAGAGCGACGGTTCAACGGATGAATATTTTCCGCTTCAGACGCGATTTATGGTTGAGGCGGCGAGTGATTCTGCGGCGATAGTTTGGACGGATGCGTTTAATATGGATTTGGAAATGTTGCAAAATAATTTGGAATCGGCTCAAATTGAAGTTAAACGCTTGGAGAAAGAATTAAACGGAGTAAGGCAAAAATTATGGAACTTCGGCAATACTACTGACAAAGACGGAAAACGTAAAGAACTCGAAAAAGTACAGTCCGATTTAGAAAAGAAAAATACGGAATTGTCAAATTACGATTTCGAAGTAAATAGTAGAATTAAAAATTTGCCGGAATCACACAAAGCAATAAAAAATAATAAAGAAATCAATTTTGAATATTCAGTTTATTTGACTACAGGCGAAAATAAACGCGAATTACTAATAATAACAACGTCAAATAAATTGACAAACGAAAAAATAAATAAAAAATAATCAAACCGTTCACGAAAATTTAAGCGGATGTTTTTAATGCGGAATTATTTTTAACAAATTTTAAACTGTTCATACTTTAAATTTACGTTTACCTTCGCCTGCCTAACTATCGGACGGCAGGCTTTGACGCTTTAAAATCGCTGAATTTCAAGTACTGGCAGTATAACTATTCAGTAGTATCTTTAATGATTATTTTGTTTTTTGATATTTAGTCGCCAAAAATATTCGCCCTGATAAGGGCGTAACTTTCATAACCGCAGGTCTGCGACCTGCGGTAAAAAGCCGCTCAATCTTGCTGCCCTGAAAGGGCAGGACTTTATTGACATTATTTAACGCAAAAAGTCCTGCCCCCTATCGGGGGGGCAGAGTTGTGAGCGGACTTTTAACCGCAGGTCGCAGACCTGCGGTTATGAAAATACCGTCCCTATCGGGACAAAGACAAATCAACGAAAACATACATTAGGGAGTTTCTAGAAACTCCCGTTAAATAATAAAAAAATATACTACTGAATAGTTACAAATAAATTCAAAAATATAAACAAATTCCGTGAACGGTTACAAATAAACAAACGTCTCTAAAATTCATTTTTTGCAAAAAAAGGCAGGCGGCGTTTAGCCGTTGCGTTTATTTTTTTGGATTGCAAAAAGCATAAAATAATTATTAAAATTTAACAAATATGGCGAATTATATCGAATATATTAACACGGTTTTACGACCACAAAAGACTGAAAAAGAAAAGGTTTTAGATTTATTTGCGGGTTGCGGCGGGCTTTCTTTAGGATTTGAGGCAGCCGGATATGAAACTGTTGGATTTGAAATGCTTGAAATTGCCTGTGAAACATATAATAAGAACTTAAACGGAAAATGTAATGCGGTAAAACTTGTCGTAGATTTTGATTATCCGCAAGCAGATATTCTTATAGGCGGACCGCCTTGTCAACCTTTTAGCGTATTTGGACGACAAAAAGGAATGGCAGATGCGAGAGACGGATTCCCGATTTTTATTGACGCAGTTAAAAAGTTAAAACCCAAAATTTTCTTTTTCGAAAATGTCAAGGGTTTACTTTTTGCTAACAAATGCTATTTTGAATTAATTGTAAAAGAATTAAGAAAATCAGGATATATAGTTGAATATAAACTAATCAATGCGGTTAATTATGGCGTTCCGCAGAACAGGGAACGGCTTTTTGTTGTAGGACACAGAGCAAAATTCAATTTTCCAATACCTCAAAAGAAACAGGTAACAGTTGGCGAATCTATCGGCGACACAATGTTTACTACGCCTGAAAACAGCAAATTTTTAACGCCTTCTATGGATGCTTATGTTGCTCGATATGAAAAAGCATCGTACTGTATAAATCCTCGCGACTTGTATTTTGATAAACCTGCGCGAACTCTGACTTGTCGAAATCTTGCGGGCGCTACAAGCGATATGCAAAGGGTAAGATTAAAAGATAATAGACGGCGAAGATTATTTCATTACGAAGCCGCACGATTACAAAGTTTTCCAGATTGGTTTGAATTTGCAGGAAATGAAACGCAACAATTTAACCAAATAGGCAATGCCGTACCGCCATTGTTAGCGCTACAAATGGCAAATGCCGTAAAAGAATGTTACAAACAAGGAGAATTATATACTGCAACTGAAATTATAAAAAAAAATATTCAACACAATCAAATATTACCTTTATTTGAAAATGAAACAGTACATAACTAAAAGTAAAAAAACAGAATCAGTGCGACAAATAATTAACGAAGCGCTTGATATTTTGGAACTTGTCGGTATTCCAATTGCTGATAAATCAGAAAGAGCATTGGAAAAGATGGCAATGACTTTCTTGGCAGTCGCTAACGTAACGGATAAATGGAAAGAAGCAAAAGATAATGCGAACTTAAAGACAAGGGATATTATCAACTTTATTAACGCTCATTTTGAAGAAAAAATTTCTTCAGGTTCTTATGATGATATTCGTAGAAAAGATTTAAAATTGCCCGTTTTGGCAGGTTTAATTATAAATATTGGCATGGATAAAGGTTCTGCAACAAATGATCCGACAAGAGGTTATTCATTGTTACCAGATTTTAAAAAACTTATTGTTAAATATAAAACCAAAGAATGGGCAAATGCATTGAAACAATTTAATGCGAATAGTACGCAATTATCTGCAATACTTGCGAGGAAACGCAATTTAGAAAAAATTCCCGTAAAATTACCCGATGGAAAACCTCTCGAACTTTCACTAGGGCAACATAACGTATTGCAAAAAGCAATTATCGAAGATTTTTTACCAAGATTTGGCAATGATTGTACAGTATTTTATATTGGCGATACGTCAAATAAAATACTTTATATTGAAAAAGCAGAATTAAAGGCTTTGAATTTTTTTGAACTTTTACACGACGATCTTCCTGATATTATCGCTTATAGCAACTCAAACAATTGGCTGTATCTGATTGAGGCAGTATATAGTTCTGGACCAATGAGCGAAACACGAGCGCTAGAACTTAAAAATCTGCTTAAAAACTGTACCGCCGAATTGATTTTTGTTACTGCCTTTTTAACAAAAAATGATTTCAAAAAATGTATGTCTGATGTTGCGTGGGAAACGGAAGTATGGATAGCCGACAATCCCGACCATTTAATTCATTTTAACGGACATAAATTTTTAGGATCATATAAAAAACAACAGATTTAAACTGTTCGTACTTTACTTTGCGTTTACCGCCGTCTGCCTAGCTTTCGGACGGCTTTTTTTTACGTTTTGAAATCAATGAATTTCAAGTGTGAACAGTTTAAGTATTCATGTAAATTGTGTGTTTAGGCGATAACGTTTAGGGGTTAGTTATTTTTTTTGCAAGAAAGGTTTGGGGTTGAATTTTGTATGAGAGATCAGGTTAAGGATTTGTATGTTGGCGTTGATGTTGGCGGTACGAAGATACAGGCGTCGTTGATAACGGGATCGGGTTCGGTGTTGGCGAGTAATCGTCGTAATACGCCGCGTAATTGTCCTTCGGAGTTGACGTTGGATGTGATAGAGGAATCGATATGCGAGCTTTTATCGCTTCAGGATCATTCATTGGATCAATTGAGTGGAGTTGGCATTGCTGCGCCTGGCGTGGTGTGTTCTGAGACGGGTAATATAGTTGTTACGCCTAATATGAATCTTTCTGGCGTTGAGCTTGGTCGCATAATGCGCGAGCGATTGGGCGGCGTTCGCGTCGAGGTTGGCAACGACTGTAATCTTGGCGTTCTTGGCGAGTGTTGGCTTGGCAGCGGTCGTTCTGCGAATATGGCGGTAGGTATTTTTGTCGGCACGGGTATAGGCGCCGGTATTGTCAAGGATCACCGTTTGATTTTGGGCGCCGGTCAATCTGCGGGCGAAATAGGTCATATTGTTTTGCAAGTTCCATGTGAAAGTTGGCGTATGCAATTGCGTCTTAAAAAAGGCGGACGTAAACGTGCGAAACAATCAAATTTTGCCGAACATAAAATAAAAACAAAGAAGGCGAAAACGGCAAAAAAAACTGTAATAAACGGCGGGTTGGTTCAATGTGGTTGTGGCAATTATGGATGTTTTGAGACGTTGGCTAGTCGTTCTGCGATTGAGCGGTATATTCGCGAAGCGATAGCGTGCGGAGCGAAGTCGGCGATTGTAGATTATAACGGCGGCAAACTTGATGTTATTAAGAGCGGTTCGATTGCGAAGGCGTTGAAGGGCGGCGATGAAGTTGTAACGGTGATTGTAAATTATGCGGCGACGGTGATAGGTTATGCGTGTTTGACGGTGCGGCATTTACTTGATCCGGATGTTATTATGCTTGGAGGCGGCGTAATTGAAGCGTGCCAAAAATATATGATGCCCGTAATAGAATCTGTTACGGAGTCTGATCGTTTGCAATATGCTCCGTGTTCGCGTAGGATTTTGGTTTCATCGTTAGGGGACAGCGCTGTTGTTTTGGGGGCGGTTGCGTTGGTTCGCAGCGCCGAGTCGAATATGTTTGATCAAATTTGCGAATCGATTCCAAAGTATCCTCATATTTTAATGTTGGCGGATGATGTGATTCATATTGACGATATTGCTTATACGTCGGATATTTTAATCTTGTCTGACGGCGCAATTCATGCAAGACCGAAATCGCCAAAAAAAGAACCGGACGGATTTCGGTTTAAGGATATTGAAATGGTAGTTCAAGGCGGAACGGATATTCTGATTCTGGCAACGCCGGCGGCAGAAAAAATAAATTTGTCCGAAAAATGCAGAGATTATCTATACAGAAGGGGGATTGATTACAGAATACTGCAATTAAAAGAAGCGGTACAATTATACAATAACTTCAACGGAAGACGCTCCGCAGTATTCCATTTCAATATAGAAAATTTCTAAAAACCAGCTTTTTATTTAACCACCGAGATCACAGAGAACACAGAGATGAAAATTTTTAAAATTATTTTATATCCAAAGTCAAGTATAATATTAAATAATGTTTTGATTCTAATAAAACCTTCCTCTGTGTTCTCGGTGGTTAATAAAAATAAATTTGTGGTTTTTAGAAGTTGCCTATAGAAAAATTCTAAAAACCAAAAATTTATGATAACCGTTCACGAAATTTTAAGCGATAAAATTTAGGGGTTAGGGATAGTTTGTAGAAAACTAGAGAACAGTTTTTGGTTACAAAAAATCGTCAGACAGAAAGCGCAGGCGTCTCGCCGGCGATTGAGTACAACCGCGTATAGGCGAGACGCCTGCGATCCGTCAATCTGTCCTATTTGTCATTCACACTTGTCCCTAACAAAATCTTTAATTCCGAATTTAAATAAAGGGCGTCTCTAAAAATTCATTTTTTGTAAAAAGGTAGGCGGTGTTTCGCCGAAACGCCGCAATACGCGTAAAATAATTATTAAATTTTAATAATTCATAAAGCCTAAAATATATTTAT
>JAISLW010000110.1 GCA_031277105.1 Planctomycetaceae bacterium
CCCAACATAACCTCTAATTCCAACATACCCAACAACCCCCCCCCCCGCCCGGGGGGGGGGCCCCCCCCAGAAAAAGTAACGCAGGTAGTTTGCCGGAAAACCGGATTTTTACAAATCCGATTTATTGTTACAATAATTCTGACGGGACTTCTTCCAAACCTAACTCTGTTGGTTTATTTTTTGGTTTTACGCTTGTTGAACTTCTGGTAGTAATTGCAATCATCGGCGTATTGATCGCAATTCTTTTACCCGCAATCCAAGCGGCGCGAAATGCGGCTTTGCGTGCGCAATGTGCAAACAACCAAAAACAACTTGCGCTCGGTTGTCATGTACATCACGACACACATAAAACTTTACCGACTGCATGTACATTTGTACAAGTACGATCAAACGGTCAAAGCGCTTGGTCGTACTTGTTCCAGATTTTGCCGTTTATTGAACAGGCGGCAGTTTATGACGCAGGGTACAATCAAAGTATTACAACAGTTGGTAGTGAAGCGCAGCCTAGAGATACTTCGCCGTACACGCCGAGAGCAAAAATCGCTTGCTTCACTTGTCCATCAGATGACAACAGAATATTTCCCGACAACGCTTCACAACCGAACAGTTATCGGGCTTGTGCCGCTGATTATTCTTATCTTTGGATTTTATCCGGTAAAGATCAAAGTCGTGGGGCAATGGGATACAGGTGCTATTTAAGTTTTTCAGCAACTTCTGATGGAACATCAAATACTATTTTAATTGGCGAGCGCCTCATTTCAAGCGTAATAGGTTCAAAAATAGTTAAAGAAGGTATGGCAGTCAGTAATACGATCGTTCCAGATACCGGCGGTCTTGCACACGCGAATTTTATGGATGCCCGCGCTGATTTGTGTATGGCAACGCGTACCGGAAACCAATATAACACTACGGCGGTTTTTGTTGGGCAGAGTGATTATCTTAATGATGATCGCTGTAAAATGGGCGGTTGTTGGACTAGCGGTTGGGCAACTTACACTTCTTTTAATACTATTAATCCGCCTAATTCGCCGTCTTGTTCTAACGAAAATAATGTTGGTACGCCGGCGATTATTACGTCGTCAAGTAATCACGCCGGCGGTATAAATTGTGCGTTTTCGGATGGCGGCGTGCATTTTATCAACGAGTCTATTAACTGCTTAACAAGCGGCGTCGCCGCAAGCGCCGCTAGACCAAAAACGTCTGGCGTAAGTGATTTCGGCGTTTGGGGCGCTTTGGGAACTCGTTCAGGAGACGAACCCGTAACATTGCCGTAATAAGAATGGGAAATTCGGAATGCAAAATTATGGTGAGAGAAAGATCGTAACCGTTTCGGATGCAAGTTGTCTGAACTATGATTTGGTGATTATTGTGATTTGTGTGATTAGTAAAAAAATCACACAAATCATAAAAATCAAAGTTCAGACAACATTGTCCCACGTGTCCCTTAAATCGCCGTGAAACTTTTAACTTTTAACCTTTAACCTTTTTAAAAACTAAAAACTAAAATGAAAATTCAAATTCAAAAAATTATTTGTGTGTGTTTGGTATTATTATTTGCTTTTGGCGGTTGTGGCGGCGTTAAGACGCCGGACAATTTTCCAGAGGTTGCGCCGCTTACGGTTTTTGTAACTGACGGCGAAAAACCGCTAGAAGAAGTTTTTGTTGTAATTGAGATGAGTCCGTCTGTTGGCGGCGTTTCGATTACTGCCAAGACAGACTCATCTGGCAAGGCAATAATAAAAACGTCAGCCGGAAATTATTCCAAAACCGGCTCGCCAATCGGTAAAGCGATTATGACGTTGTTTAAGAAACCGGTTGTTCCAGATTGGAAAACGCCTGAAGAATTGGGCAAAATGGAAATGCACGAACAAGCGGAATACCAAAACGAAAAAGCAATAAAAAACGCCGCCTTACCCCGCATTATCCCGCCAAATTTAACCGACCCAAAAACATCAACCTTGACAAAAGAAATTATAAAAGGTCAACAAAACGAATGGAAAGTAAACATCGCCGAAAAATAATTAGAATAGGAAACTTCCAAAAAACACAGATTTATTTTCTTAACCACAGAGAACACAGAGGAAATTTTTTATTGGAATCAAAACGTTATTTAATATTATAATTGACATTTTGATTTAAAATATTTTTTAAAAAAATTATTCTCTGTGAACTCTGTGTTCTCGGCGCTTAAATAAAAAATAGTTTTTAGAGGTTACCTAATGGGCGTCTCTAAAAATTCATTTTTTTGTAAAAAGTCGCAATACGCTTAAAACAATTATTAAATTTTAATAATTCATAACGTGTAAAATGGATGTATTTTATACGTTGTAAAGTAATAACATTTATCGATGTCGTGAACTCTACTGCGGCGTTTCGGCACGGTGTTTAATTTTTTTAGCCGCCTACCTGAACAAATGAATTTTTAGAGTCGCCCACAGATTATATTAACCTGTTCTCAAGTATTTTTCGATGGCGAGCAAACGAAGCGGTTTAAACGGATTGATTCGCTTATTTGTTCGATGGCATGATTATACAGATCGTACTTGAAATTCAGTGATTTAAAAGCGTCAAAGCCTGCCGTCCGAAAGCTAGGCAGGCGAAGGTAAACGCAAACTCAAGTGCGAACAGTTTAAAACGGCGAAAAGATCGCATTGGCGGTTGGCGGATCAAAAGTGATTCTATATCAATATCTTTTGCGTATTTAATTTGATCTATAACTTCGCTATAAGGTTGTTTTGTAATTTCTTCGATTTTTTTCTTTGCGTTGCGAGGATGTTTTTCTAAATCTTCATTGACCGTCTGTTCTGCAAATGATGGATTTCCGGCAAGAATCCACGATTCAAATTCTTGTTTGGCAAAAACAACCGCAAAAGAATAATTTTGACCTGCACAAGTTTTTTTAATTGCCAAATCTACGAGATAGCGACCTGTTGTTACAGGGCAAAAGTTTTGGCGACCTGCCGCCGTTAATACAGGTTTTGTCGTATCGCCGTCGAGCAATAATAAAACGCCGCCCAAATCGGCGCGTTTTTCAACTGCTTTGAGCAATCGTATCAATTTTATTTTATCGTCGTCGTCTTTTGGCGATAAAAGCGCATTGACGTCGCCGACTTTTATGACGGCGCTATCAATAAAAAACGGCTCTGCGGAATCAGGAAAAAGCCGTCGCAATACTTTTGACGTGATATTCAACGCCGGCTTTACATCGCCTTCGCCTTCAACCATAAGTACCAATCTTTTCATACGGTTTGTCCCTCCAAGAATGCAGGAGAAATAATCGGCGAATCAATTCGCGCATCATCAACTGTCAATAATTCCCCCGGTTTCAACAAATAATCCCGTAACGATTGCATTTGATCCTGCGATACGAGTCCAATACGCGTCGTTCCGTTTTCCATCACAACAACACGCAACGATTCCGGTTCAAAACTATTGAGCAGATCGGGACTATGCGTTGTTAAAATAATTTGCCCTTGACCTGATTTAGGGCAATTTTTCATCTCTTGGGCAAACGCTGCAAAAGCGGCGGGATAAAGTCCTTTTTCAGGTTCTTCAAAAATCATCGTTTGTTTGGGCGGCGACTGATTGAAAGCAAGCATATAAGCAAAAAATCGACGGCAACCCTCCGATTCACGGGCTAATTCCAAAACAATAGAATTATCGCCGAAACTATGCGTTACAAGAATATTACCGAAACGATCAGACTGCTGATCAATCGTTTGAATTGAATCATTCAAAAAACGCATTGATTCGTTAATATGATTCCAAGAAGAAAGACGCGTCAAATCATGCTTAATTTTGCCAAAAATAACATTAGTATTTTTTCCATCGTCAAGTAATCCGTTTGTAGTATCTTGATTGCTAGTATATTCACGACAAACATTTTCTGGAAAATCATAACAACCAATCCCCTCTGAAAGCGCAACTGCTGCAATAGATATTTTTTGCATACCATGGATACTAGTAAGCCCAGTCATATCGCGCAGTTGATAATTTGCCGAAATAATATTGGGGCAAACAATCCATCGTCCCTTGTCATAATGAAAAAGCGTCTCGTTCTCAAAAGATAATTTTTCTTCATAAACCAGCGCATCAAAATTGAATTTTACCAAATAGGTAAAAACACCCTGTAAATGCGAAACGTCGAAAGAGATTTCGTATTCCAATAAGGAATTATCTTTACAGGTTATTGGTTGAATATTGGAATTATTAAACGGAAGATGTGGACTATTTAATCGATCGCGCAGAACTCGAATTGCGTCTACGAAATTACTTTTACCTGTTCCGCTTCGCCCGACTAAAACTGTTACTGGTTCAAGTTTAACGTCAACGTCTAAACTACGGAAATTTTTGATTTTGATATGATTTATCATTTTTGTTATTGAGGTTAATTTGTTAGGAAAAATTGTCAATAATTAGATTTTTAGTAAACGGTCACGGAATTTTTTTAGCAAATTACGTATTGGCGATTTTTTTAGGGACAGGATGGATAAATTTTTCGTAACAAAAAATTGAAAAGGAACGCAGGCATATCGCCTGCGATTCTGAAAAGCAGGCGAGACCAACGGATCGCGGGCGTCTCGCCTGCACTTTGCCGATAGGCAAACAAAAAGGCGGTTGAGATATAACTTCGGGCAAGTTCTAAAAACTCATTTGTTCAGATAGGCGGCTAAAAAAATTAAACACTGTGCCGAAACGCCGTAGTAGAGTTTATGACGCCAATAAATTTTATTACTTCATAACGTCTAAAATATATATTTTAGGCTTTATGAATTATTAAAATTTAATAATTATTTTGTGCGTATTGCGGCCCAAAAAATA
>JAISLW010000113.1 GCA_031277105.1 Planctomycetaceae bacterium
ATTAGATAACAATTTTTTGTTACAAAAATTGTCAGAAAGATCGCAGGCGTCGCGTCTGTGTTTCTTCAGATTCGCAGGCGGAACGCCTGCATCACAGGATCGCGGGCGTCTCGCCTGCATGCGGTTGTACTCAACCGCTAATGAGCGAGATTAAAATCTCAACAGACTTTTGGTTTGCCTATCGGCAAAGTGCAGGCGAGACGCCCGCGATCCGGCGGTCTCGCCTGCTTTTCAAGATCGCAGGCGTCTCGCCCGCGATCCTGCTCGATTTTTCGTTACAAAAAATTGTCCCACTTGTCCCACTTGTCCCTCATGTCCCACTTGTCCCTAAAAATTTGGTTATGACAACTTATTAAACTGTTCGCACTTGAGTTTTCGTTTACCTTCGCCTGCCTAGCTTTCGGACGGCAGGCTTTTACGCTTTTAAATCACTGAATTTCAAATACGAGCAGTATAAACAAAATTTTCGTGAACGGTTACACAATTTTTCTACAACAAAAAACTATCGCCGCATTCCGAATTTTAAAAACCCCTATCCCATGTTGTTTGAAAATAGGTTAAAATATAGCGACTGTGTTTAATTTTGGCGAATGCGGCGTGTGTATTTTGCCGAGATTTTTGGTTTTGATTTTAAGGTTTACATTTTCATTTCGAGGTTTATCAAATGATTCGACGAGTTGTAATAACTGGCATGGGCGTTGTTAGTCCGATTGGTATCGGTTTGAATAATTTTTGGGAATCTATTCGTAATGAGCGTTGCGGAATTGATTCGATAACACGATTTGACGCTTCTAGGTTGCCTTGCCGTGTTGCGGGCGAAGTCAAAAATTACAATGGCGAAGATTATTTTGATCGTCGCACGGTTCTGCGGACGGCTGTATTTGCCCAGTTCGCAATGATAGCGGGCAAAGAAGCGTGGACGGATGCGGAACTTGACAAATTTACATTTGACGACGCTGACCGCTGCGGCGTTCTTCTGGGCAACGGCGTAGGCGGACTCGAAGTCGACGACGATTCTCATTACAAACTATTTGACAAAGGACCGTCTAAAATTCCGGCAATGACAATACCCAAAATGATCTGCAACGAAGCCGCCGGCAATCTGTCAATTTATCTTGGAATACGCGGCTCGGCTCATGTTGTTGTTACCGCTTGTGCGTCTAGTTGCGATGCGATAGGTTTTGCAATGGACAGGATACGCTGCGGAAGAGCAGACGTAATATTAAGCGGCGGCGCCGAAAGCGCAATGACCGAATACGGCATCGGAGGATTCAGTCAAATTAACACGCTCAGCACAAATTATAACGATACTCCAAACCGCGCCTCGCGACCTTTTGACAAAAATAGAGACGGCTTCGTTCTAGGCGAAGGCGCCGGAATACTCGTACTAGAAGAACTAGAACACGCAAAAAAACGGAACGCTAAAATTTACGCCGAACTCGTCGGATACGGCGCAAGCGCAGACGCATACCACTTGACGGCGCCAAGCCCAAACGGCGAAGGCGGAACAAGAGCAATTATTGCAGCGCTAAAAGACGCAAACCTAAAACCAAACGAAATCGATTACATCAACGCACACGGAACATCAACGCCAACAAACGACCCCATCGAAACAGCAGCAATAAAAAACGCCTTCGGAGAACACGCATACAAATTAGCCGTAAGCTCGACAAAAGGAATGACAGGACACACGCTAGGCGCAGCCGGAGGTATCGAAGCTATCATAACAACTTTGGCAATCCGTGATAACTTCATGCCCGCAACCATAAACCTAGACGAACCAGACCCAAATTGCGACCTAGATTACGTGCCAAACAAAGGAAGAAACAAAACAATAAACGCCGCAATCTCAATGTCGCTAGGCTTCGGAGGACACAATAGCGTCGTCGCATTGAAAAAATATCAAGATTAGTTTTTTAAAAATAATCTTTCTAATCTGTGCAATCTGTGGATCGAATTTTTTTGTCCACAGATTACGCAGATTAGAAAGATTTTTTTGTAATTACGAATTCCGAATTTTTTTCCTATTCTGAATTTTGTATTTTGCTGAATAGATTTTCGTTAATATTTTCTAATAGATTTAGTCTTTTTATTGTGAGTTCGATATAGGATTTATTTATTTCGATTCCGGTATATTTTCGTTTACCGATAATTTTTGTTGCGACGGCAGTAGTTCCGCTGCCGTTAAACGGGTCAAGAATTAAACTGCTTTCATTCGTTGAAGCAAGAATAATTCGTTTCAACAAAGCAACCGGTTTTTGTGTTGGATGTTTGCCAAAAGTTTTTTCGGCAGCCGCAGGCGTCGGAATACTCCAAATACTTCTCATTTGTCTGTCTGGAATTTTTATTTTATCTTCTTGAAAAGTTCCGTTTTTCATTGCGGTATAGTTGAATATATGTTTTGCTTTTTTGTTTTTTTTTGCCCATAGCAAAGTTTCGTGACTATGAGCAAAAGTTGTACAAGCAAGATTAGGCGCGGCATTCGGCTTGAACCACGCAATATCGTTGAGAATATGAAAGTCTAATTTTTGTAACAAAAAACCGCATTGATAAATACTATGATTTGTCCCGCTAATCCAAATTGTACCGCCAGGTTTCAAAACTCTTTTACACTCGCCGATCCAACTTTCATGAAATTTCAAATCCGCTTCAAAACCGTTGCTTTTATCCCATTGTCCTTTATTTACCGATACCATCCTTCCCGCCTGACAAGTTACGCCGTCATTGGATAAATTGTAAGGCGGATCCGCAAAAATCATGTCAAAATAATCATCCGCAAAATTACACATAACATCAAAACAATCGCCGTTATACAAAGTTATTTCCGCCGTCTGATAAACAGGTTCAATACTATCTTTTGATTTCAAACCGCACATATAAAACCATTCACAAAAATTTGTTTAACAATTAAAGGGACAGGAGGGACAATTTTCGTTACAAAAAATCGGTAACCGTTCACGAAATTTTAGAAGCGTCGAGTTTTAGGGGATAGGGAATAGGGGTTAGGTGATAGATTTATTGTAACAATAAATATTTGTCCTACCTGTCCCGCTAGGGACAACATGTTGGTAGAAAAGCGACGTCAAAAATATATTTGTCCCGCTAGGGACAACATGTAAATACAACCTTAACCCTCATTGCGTCCTTAACGGGACGCTAAAAATTCGTATCATTGTTTCTACCAACATGTTGTCCCTAACGGGACAAATATTTATTGTTACTATACAGATCATACTTGAAATTTAGCGATTTAAAAGCGTCAAAGCCTGCCGTCCGAAAGCTAGGCAGGCGAAGGTAAACCGCAAATTAAAGTGCGAACAGTTTAAATACTCCCCACGCCCTACCCCTAAAATCTTTTGCTTAAATTTCCATGAACGGTTACAAAAAATCGTCTGACGGATCGCAACTGTTTCGCCTGCGATCCTTTTTTATTTTTCGTTACAAAAAATCGACTCTGTGATTCGTAGTGTTAAAACCCTACGTTATTTTGGGTCGTTCTGATTAGGGCTAAAAATCTGTTTCTTTAATTCCGAATTGCGAATTGCGAATTACTCCCCCTTCCCTTCCCTATTCTTTATTCCAAAATTCTTCTAGCGTCCATCCTAGTCGTCCTAGATATCTTGCGTATAACATTGCAATAATTACCCAAACAGGAATGATCAAAATTGACGTAGTAATAGAGTCGTTTTTTGTCGCCCAAGAAATCAGAATTGTCGCTAAACAAAAAAACGAAAATAATAAAACCGACATAAAATAAAATCTACACCAGACAAAAAAACAACTAAACAACGAACAAAAAGTTACCTTTGAAATCAACATAAAAGCAGAATTGCCCTCGACGCACGAAAGAAAAAATATCGGGAAAAAAATTAATGACGAACCATTCAACAAAAACGCCGACAACAAATACGAATCTATCATTACGCCCGCCCCGCCAACCGCCCGCAATAAATAATTTTCCAAATACAAAAATACCAAATAACCCGGCAACGCCGAAAAAATATTCAGAAAAAATATCCACAACATAACAGCGCCAAACTCAATTATCCTAAAATCATTCCAGTCCTCCTTGTCCGGTAAATCATTGCCCGTTACCGTCAAATTAAACAACGTATAAAACGTATCCGATAAATAAAGAAAACCAAACAACGCTATCATAAACCCAAACGCAGCGCTCAAAATAATCATACTAGACGGCAAAATCAAACAAATAAAAATTCCCGCCCAAATTAACCACACCGTAATAATTATCCGCATCCACAACATAGAGCTGGTAAACGATAAAAAAAATCGCGTTATAAACGGATATTTTGGTAACTTCGGCGTTTCATAATAATTTGTTGTTTGCTGATTTCTCATTCGTCCAATCATACTCAATCCGCCGCGACCTTGCGATGATTTTGCGTTATTATTTTTGCCGGTTGTTTTATTTGTCGCCGTATCTGTTGCCGCTGAATTAACGTCGTCCGTAGTTTCATCGCCGTTATCATAATTATCCACCGAACCCTCGACATAACGATAATCCGTCAACGTCCTCAAAACCGGTCGCTTGCCCAAATCGTCCGCTTGCCCGACTCCGTAAGCGCCGCCTTGAATAACGTCCGCCTTGATCTTCTGCGATTTCGGTACGGCTTTAATTTCATTTTGGCGACCGCAATCAGGACAAATTTTATAACCGCCGATTTCACTCTCATTAGCATACATCCGCGTTCCGCACAACGAACAGACTACCGGCACAAGCAAACCCGTCTCCGCCTGCGAAACGCCGCCCGCAAGCCCGAAAACTTTACCGCCCTCAAAATTTAACGGCGGCGGAGGCGGCGGCGGAATTTGCGATTGCGTAGTAGAGGCGGCGCCGTGCGATTTATGCGGCGCGACTACAAGCGTCCGCGTTTCACAATCAGGACAAATTAACTCAACGCCTATCTGCGACTGCGAAGCATACATCATCGTACCGCAAAGTTTACAATAAACGCGAATCGTTTTAGATGATTGTTGCGGATTATTATTGTCGCTATCGCCGTCGCCGCTGACGCCGTAAACGTCTTTATAAGATTGTTCGGACGGTTGAAACGGTAGATTATCGTTTGGTTCTTGACGCCGGTCGATTCTGTCCCATTCTTCTTCCGCACGCTTGAATTTCGCTAATATAGATTGCGGAACGCGGACTTTCGTTTCGCATTCGGGGCAAACCAGAACTTGACCTGTCTGTTCTTTTGTTACGGCAATATTGGTATTACAAATTGGACAACGTAATGAAACGAATTTTTTACGGTTTGCCAACTGACGAACATCGACAGGTTCAGAATTTGTCGCATAAAGCTGCGACTCATCGACAGGTTTAATCGTACTCTCCAGCGGAACTGTTATCTCAAAATAACACACCGGACAATACATCTTCCTGCCAACCATAGAGTCCGAAACCTCCACCTCATGCTGACAACGAACACAACGAAAATTAATCATAAACTCGCATAGTTAGTTAAAATTCGGAATTCGGAATTCGGAATTAAAAAAATCCTTTTAATTCATGTAATCTGCGGATTGTTTTTTTGTCCACAGATTACATAGATTACAAAGATTATTTTAAATTTGAAATCAAAATCTTTAATTCCGAATTCCGAATTCCGCATTCCGAATTTTTTCCGCATTCCGCATTTCGCCCTCTTCCCTTTTACTTGACTGTTACGGCGAAGCCTTCGATTTCTACTAGTAGTTCTGGTCGGCATACGTCTGCAATTGTGTAAAGAATTGGCGTATTTCTTAATCTTTTTTTGCAAACTTCATTTATAACGTTGAAATCGTTTGGATTTTTGATATAAACTCTGACGCATTCTAAATTGGCTAAACTTGAATCGAAACCGCGAATGCCGTGTTGCGTCAAGTTTGAGCCGTCGATTAAGGCTTCTATATTATCTAAAGTCTGTTCGGTTTGCAATGTCGGGTCTCCTCCGTAACGGCTTTCGGAATCGGTAATACTTGCGGTGCCGGATACGAATATTTGGCACCAGTTGTCAAATGCGATTGCCATTCCGCGTGCGAATTTCGGACTTTGCGGACTATAATTTACGCCGTATGAAAAAGCGGACGTTTGATGCGGATTTTCTAGCGGCACCGCAATAAAATCTTCACGCGCCGCTTCGACCGCAACCGCCGCTATCACAACATCAACGTCGTCGGCGCCTATTCCCGTGCTTGCCGGAAAAGCGGTTGACTTGCATTCGACAGGCAAGTATTTACTCAAAAATTTCGTCTCGCCAAAAAAATCTGTACGCGCGCGATTTAATTCTTGATAACGTTGTAAAACGCCGTCCGCCGTCGTCTTGTCCGGCAACACCAGATGACCTTGATATATCCATGTTCGGATTACTTGGTCAAGTCGAAATTTATTTGCCGTCAAACTATCGCCGAAATTCTTGAATGCGTTCAAAGAACGATTATAAGCGCCAACGGGAGAATTATCAGAACGAAAATCGCCGCCAAAAAACCAACGCACCGAATCCGATTCGGCAATAATTATATTGTCTGAATTTGACTCTTGACGTTTTATTTTTCTGCCTTTAAGCGCCCAGATTTCAGCGCCGCATACGCCGCCGCTAACCGGCGCCTGCGGTATGATTGTCATTGCGCCGAGACCTTTGGGGAAAAACTCCGCCGCTATTTGACGCAACAACTCCTTCATCGCTATATCAGTCAAATAAAAATTACTCATCACAACTCCCGCATCAAATCCTTCCGCAACAAGCGTCGCACGGATAGCGTCGAATGTTGAACGAATTTGACGTTGCCAATCGGGAACTGATTTACCGTGACCTTGAGTGTCGTCTTCAGGAAGCGTAACAAAATTTTCAGCCGGTTCCGCAATAAGAAACATCTGTAATGCAGCGCCAAACGGAATAACCGAATACGTAATATTCTTTTTATATGTTTTTCGCATAATGTTAATTTTAAACTGCACGCATTTGAATTTTCGTTTACGCCTGTCTATCTTTCAGACTATCTTTCGGACGACGGGCGTTTTCGCTTTTACATCGATGAATTTCAAATACGATACGTTTAACTAATATTTTGAACGCTTTAATCTCACCGAATTTACCGCAATCAACCGCCGCAAAAAAACGCAATAAATTACGTCCCGTATTTTACGATTAGAATGAAATTAAAGCAATTTTGGCATGTAATCCAAAAAATAATTACGCAATAAAAAACGAATCGCATAATCATTTCCGGTACAAAAATTATCGATCAGAAGCATAAACTTGAACCGTCCGATACCGCCGATCAAACAGAATAAACTCTGCGAAGTATAGCAAACGACAAAAAAAAAAACAATAGCAAATTTAGGAAAAAGAGATTAAGGTAAACAAGCATCCGAAATGCGGAATTCGGAATTCGGAATTTTTTAAAATAATCTTTCTAATCTGTGGATCGAATTTTTTTGTCCACAGATTACGCAGATTAAAAGGATTATTTTAAACTGTTCGCACTTGAGTTTGCGTTTACCTTCGCCTGCTTAGCTTTCGGACGGCAGGCTTTTACGCTTTTAAATCACTGCATTTCAAGTACGAACTGTATAAATTTGAAATTAAAACCTTTAATTCCGAATTTTTTCTCATGCGCCGTATCATTACAGCGACAAGACGTATTCGACTAATTCTTCTATTTGCGTATCTGTTAAATTTTCGACGTTTCCGTTTTCTTTTCCGTGTTTACCTTGTTTTAATAGGTCTTTTAAGTTTTTGTAACGTCCGTCGTGCATGTATGGGGCTGTTCTCCAGACTTCGATTAGCGTTGGCGTGTCAAATAATTTTTGATCTGCAAATTGGTCTTTGCTATCGACGTCGTACATTTTCAGATCTGTGAAGTATTCTCCGTTATGGCAATCGGCGCATCCGACGTTTGGATCGTTGAATAATTTTTTACCGCGTTCTGCTTTTTCGGACAATTTACCGTTGTGCAGATGCGGGCTTGTTACGGGTTTTAGTTTTTTTGTGTATTCGTCGATTGCAAAACACGGTTCGCGCAAAGGCGTTGAGAACATGATAAATCTGAATCCGGTTCGTGTGCATTGCATTGCGTGCCTTCTATCTCCTAGCCACATTGTGGGCGGCGTTTGGTGGCTTAAAATTAGGCTTTTTGTGTTTTTTGGGTTATCGGCGCCGTCGTGCAGCAAGTCCCAATTTAACCCCGTCATTCTCGCATCCGGATGACAACTTGCGCAACTTTGCCATTGTTGGTAGCACAAGGTCGCATCGTTCCAGTACATTTCGCCGGCGCGGTCGAGTGATAGTTCGGCGGTTTGTCCGAATGAGATTTGCGACAAGGTTACTTCGTCTTCGATTTGGAAATCTAGCGATTGGATTAGATCGCTAAAATACAATCCGACGAATGCTTTTTCACCAGCCAGAGCGATAGACCTTGCGCCTTTGCCGGACAATTTTATTCGTCTTTTTATGCCGTCGAGAAATCTAAAATTTGAGGCTAGGTTTGTTTTGGTTTCGGTTTGTAATTTTGTTTGTAATTTATCGGCGTCGATAGTTATCAATTCGTCTGTGCCGGCGATTGTAATGAAAATCTGTTTATCAGTGGCGGCGATAGCGTAAGGGTTAGCGGCGCCGAGTTCGGGATCGTCTAATGTAATTGTTTTTATTTGCGGGTTATTTGTAGCGGCGTATTCTTTCAAGTTAATTATGCTAATTGCGTTGATGTTCATTTGACCGAAATCTAATTTATCCGTGCTGTTCCAATATTGCGAAATCAGATGCGTCAAGTAAACGTACTCTCCGTTTTTCGTAATACAAATTCCGTTTACGTTACAAGTTCCTTTTGGCAAGCGGATATTTTTTGTTTCGGAATTTGTTGTATTTATGACGGTGATTTCGGCGGCGGCGTCTGGTTGTTTATCTGGTTGTTCGGGGTAATTGTTCAAATCGTCAGGCAGCGAATTTGTAACAAAGATTTGTTTTCCGTCGGGTGTGGCGATGATGGAGGTAGGTTCGCGTATTGTTTTGATTTGGCGAAGCGGCGACAAGGACGGCAATTCATATTCGGCAACGTTGTTATTGAAACGGTTGCAGACAAAAATTCGTTTATTATCCGGCGTAATTGCGACGCCTGCGGGCGTATGACCTGTTCTGGTTTCTTTTATAATTTTTCCGGTATCGATATTGACAATTTGGAGTTGTCCGTAATATTCGCCGCTTGTTACGTAAAGAAATTTATCATCGGCGCTGATTGCGATTCCGTTTGGAGATTGGGCGACGGGGATAGAGCGGACGAGTTTATTTTGCAACGTATCAATAACGCCGATAGAATTAACGCCGTTCAAAACTGCGAATACGGTCAAGCCGTCGCGTGTTGCGGTCAAGGCTATCGGGCTTATGCGGATCGCCGTTTCATCGGCGCCGTGCCAAGTAAAACCGGAAGCCGGTTTAACATCAGACGGCATATCTGGTATCGGACAATTATCGTGTTCTTCTGGGCGATTATTTGTTACGGATATTGGCAAGTTGTTAAAGTTACCGTTCTTGTTAGCGGCGGCAAGAACTCGTTTAAACTCGTCTTTGTCAACTATGCCGTCTTTGTTTTTATCCGCAATATTAAACGCAACCGGCGGCGTTGAATACGGCGGCGTTGAGTTTGAAGTAACGGCGTTAAGTTTTTGTTTATTGAGGCGGGTTTGTTGAATGAGGACTTTTTTAAATTCGTTTTTGCTCACAATGCCGTCTTTGTTACGGTCGGCAAAATTAAAAGACGGCAAATCGTCGCCGTCAATTCCATCGCCCGTCAAAAACAACATAAAAATACCGCCAAATATTACGCCAACAACAAACGTCAAAAAATAATCAACAAAAAAAGCCGTAATTAATTTTTTCATAATTAAAAGTTAAAAAAGTAAAAGTAAGGTTAAAGGTTAGTTTTGTTAAATTCGGAATAAGGACTTTTTAAAAATAATCTTTCTAATCCGTGTAATCTGTGGATCAAATTTTTTTGTCCACAGATTACGCAGATTACAAAGATTATTTTTAAAAATAATTCAGAATTTTTTCCTATTTTGGAATTGGTTCTTCGCCTGCGTCAAGGTCAAAAGTAAAGTTATTTTTTCCAGGTTTGACCTCAACTGTTTCAGTTGATTTGCTTGGCGAATATTTTAGCGGTATTAGCGATGTTTTTGGCGTTCCGCGTCTTATTTCTTCTTCGTCAGGTTCGTGTATGAGTGAAAAAGTTACGGTATAAGTTCCAGCCGGCGCGCCTTTGAAGCCGTAACTTGTTGAAAGTTCTACGTAACCTTCAGGATTTGTAATGCCGGAAGGTTTCCATTTGTCGTTACCGGATTTCGGCAAAAGCACAACGCGGACGTCTTGTTTTGCAACGCCGCCAAAAGTCGCCGTAATCGCGCAAGGATAAAGCGCAGGCAAACCGTCAGGACGCGGAGGTAAATTCTTGCCGCCGCAACCCAAAAATATAAACGCCGAAAATAACAAAACACAAAAAAACAAATATCGAATATGAGCCAAACGTAATTTGCCGGAAACATAAACAAACAAAAATAACAAAATCCTAATATAAAATCTATTTAAATAATTCATCTTTCATCTCTCCTTTTAAGGATTTATAAACTGTTCGTACTTTAATTTGCGTTTACCGCAACCTGCCTAGTTTTCGGACGGCAGGCTTTTACGCTTTTAAATCGCTGAATTGCAAGTACGATACATATATTTTAGCCCCATCGGGGCGTCAAGCATTAGCGTAGGGCAACGCCCTACGAAATGATTGTCAACTAACGCAAGCCCTGTAAGGGCGCAAGCAAAATCACGTTTAATGGCACGCTTGATGGCTATCGCCCTTACAGGGCTATTATTTTTTGCGCTACGTTTCGTAGGGCGCTGCCCTACGCTAATGCTAAATTTGCCCCGATGGGGCGAAATACAATTACAATTATCGTTACAAAAAATAATACGCCTACGGAATAGTTACATTTTTTGTAACGAAAATTGAGGATCGCAACCGTCTCGGATGCTTGCATTCGGACGAATGCGATCATACTCATTACAAAAAATTGTCCCCCTTGTCCCACATAATTTCTATTGTTTTTTCAAAAATTATTCCGGTTCATTTGGCAATAACATTCCGTTGTCGTTCATTGCGCCGAGTCGATGCCAAATTTGTCGGTTAATTGAATCGTTATAATACGTAACCGAGCCGTCGGCATGTGCGGCATTGACGCCGCTAATATGAAAACTGCGCGCCGAAAAAATCCCGCGTCCTTGACGCGTCCCCCAATCGGGATAAGGCGGATTAGGCGGCAAAAACGTATTAAATCCCGTCGCATGACTAATACCAACTACCCAAAGATAACCGCGAGAACCGTACCACGATTGAGTATAATCTTGAACGAATGTCCCATAATCCATGTCGTCCGTGAAATAAACACCAACTAATCCCTTTCTATTTGGTCCATCTCTTTGGGTAAGACCACCATAATTACTTTCTAATTCAGGCATGGCGACTTTATCCCAAGGTCTATTAACCGCAGGCGGAGCAAGATAAGAAGCGCCGTTGCCTCCCATATCTCTATTTCCTAATTTAGCCTCGCTGAACATGAGAGTATTGCTTGAGCCGTCGGTAATATCGTCGAAACTTCTGGCGGCGCCGCTTACAAAAATACCGTCGCTATTTCTTGCGCAACTATCGTAATTGTAGCCCGTGCCTGAACCGTTACATGCCATATAATTTGTCGCAGCGCCGAGTCCGTGTTGATCAATACGCACGCCTCTAACGTCAAATTCCGCGTAATAATTAGTCTGCGTCTCGGACGGACAAATAAACGTAGGAATTACAACTCTGGCAAGTTCGACGACTTCCATATATTGACCTGCTATATTTCTTCCTTGCCCCGACGTCTTCAAAGCCGGACCAGCTAAAAACGTAGCAACAAGAAAAGAATTACCATGTCCTGCTGAATATGCTTTTTGGTCACGGTTACTATCGTAATCAGCCTCGCCTGCATCTAAACCGTAATCTTGTGCAATAGATCGTTCTACGCCGTCAGGCGTTGTTCCGTTTTCGTAATAGTAACCTTTTGTATTAAACAAAGCCTCTTGCTCAATGTATGGCAAAACGCCGACTTGAGCAGAAAAACCTGCATATATACTTGTAGTAGCATAACCCGTGCCAGATACGCCGTCTGAACCGCATCCTGTCCATTTTGGAAATATGTTTTCTGCCGTGTGGAAGTTGTGGCATGCTAGCGCTAATTGTTTCATGTTATTTGCGCATTTTATTCTTCTTGCGGCTTCTCTTGCTACTTGTACGGCGGGTAGAAGGATTGCGATTAACACGCCGATAATTGCTATTACGACTAATAATTCAACCAGCGTAAATCCAAAATTTACGCCAAAAAGCCGTATCCTAGCCCCCCCCCCCCTGCCTATTTTAACATTCTTGGGGGGATGGGAATTGTTTTTATAACTCCGTTCAACCTTCTTCTCACAATCCATTTGTCCAATCAACGCAACTGGACTTATCATCTTTTCTAAATCGAAATTCTTAAACGTCGACATATATTTTTTTCCTTTCATAAGGATTAAATTGTTGAAAAATAACGCTCCGCTTGTATTCGCGTAGCGTTGTAAATTTTTTGATTACTTTGCAAATTTCCGTACAAATTTAGGGTTATTTTGGGTTAAACGTAAAAAAATCTTATTGGAAACCTGTGAAGTAGTATTTGTGCTGTTGAATTATTTACTGTATCAAACATATTATTACGATTATTACACGCTTTGCTAATCGCACAAGCGGGGGAGTTATGTTAAACGCAAAAAATTTATCCCGCAAAATGAATATCTCACATTTTCGTAACATAATCAAAAAAATAATAATCTTAACTAAAACGCACAACACCATAAAAAACAACAAAACAAAAAGAAATAAAAAATTTATTCATAAATATTTGCAAACCTATTGTCAAATTTTTTCATGTCAAGTTAATTAAATTTTAAAATCTGAAAGTAAATTAAATCACACAATTTTGTAGATTAAATTTTTTATAAAATTTTTTGTAATCGTTCACGAAATTTTTTAGCAAATTATGTATTGGCGATTTTTAACTATCCGGTATTATATTTTTTGAATCGAAAATTGTGTTTATATTAGCCCCATCGGGACGACAAGCATTAGCGTATGGCAGCGCCATACGGAAAATGATTTCCATTACGCAAGCCTTGTAATGACGCAAGCAACGATCACGAATTATTGGCGTCTGACGGCTATCGCCCTTACAGGGCTAACATTCTTTTGCATCTTGTCGTAGGGCGCTGCCCTACGCTAATGCTATTGTTGCCCCGATGGGGCGAAAATTTATTGACAATTATCATTACAAAAAATTTAAATTAAAAATCGCATCTTAAAGTGCGATTAGTATAATTTCAATAATTATGCCGAACTGATAAAACAAAAATTTTATTGCGGAATATAAATTTATAATTTCATAATTTGAAAGTAATAAAAAATTTTTTTTAGTGTTGCGCCGCCGTAAACTAATTTAAAATAAAATTACATTACTGTACAAAAAAACGCCTAAAAACGCCGTTATTACAATTAAGTAATTTTTTAAACCCTTCACGGAAATTTAAGCAAAAGATTTTTAGGGGATAGGGCGTAGTGTGTATCGGGACAATTTTCGTAACAATAAATATTTGTCCCGCTAGGGACAACATGTTGGTAGAAAAAGATGATACCAATTTTTAGCGTCCCGTTAAGGACGCAATGAGGGTTAAGGTTGTATTGACATGTTGTCCCTAGCGGGACGTGTAGGACAAATATTTATTGTTACAATAAATCTATCCCCTGCCGAAAGACAAACGAAAAAATCGCTTGAGATAGAAACTCGCTCAACGGCGGTTGAGTACAACCGCACGCAGGCGAGACGCCTGTGATCCTTCTGACGATTTTTTGTAACAAAAAACTGTTCTCTCATTTTTTAAAAAACTACTCCCTACTCCCTACTCCCTACCCCCTACCCCTAACCCCTAAAATCTAGCGCTTAAAATTTCCGTGAGCGGTTATTATTTATTTTTATTAACCACAGAGGAAATTTTTTATTGGAATCAAAATGTTCTTTAAGGTTACAAATTGACGAAATAGGGTTTGGGCGATATACTTTTTATTGATTTGCGATAAAAATTCATTTTTTTGTAAAAAGGTAGGCGATGTTTCGCCGAAACATCGCAATACGTATGAAATAATTATTAAATTTTAATAATTCATAACGTATAAAATAGATATATTTTAGACATTGTGTAATATTAAAATTTATTGATGGTATAAACCGCAATGCGGCGTTTCGGCGCAGTGTTTAATTTTTTTAGCCGCCTACCTAAAACAAATGAATTTTTAGAGATGCCCTTTATTTTAATGAGGTAATGAGGTAAGAAGGTTTATTTTATAATTTTGCTACTGAGGTTGTTGTGTTAAGAAAAATTAGGTAAAAATGAGGTTTATTAAATAGCGTATTAGAATTTTAGAGAAACATCGAATGATTGATCGGTTCTCACAATAATGAATTTTTAGAGATACCCATTTATTGTTACAAAAAATAATTACGACTGCTCAATACTTACAAAAAAATTACTCCTTACTCCTTAACCCTTAAAACCCAGCGCTTAAATTTTCGTGAGCGGTTACGATTATTTTTTGTTACAAAAATTCCAAATCAAAAACTAATTCCGAATTCCGAATTCCGAATTTAACAATCCTGTTTTATATTTTTATATTTTGTTATGAAATCTTGGGCAGTTTATCCTGGTTCTTTTGATCCTTTTACGCTTGGTCATCTTGACGTGGTTGAGCGTGCGAGTCGTTTATTTGAATATCTTGTTATTGCGATAGGCGTGAATTATGACAAGCGTCCGCTTTTTACGGCGGATGAGCGGACGGAGTTGGTGCGGCTTTCGACGTCGCATTTACATAATATACAAATTAAAGTTTATTCGGGTTTGACGGTTCGTTTTGTGCGTGAGATTGGCGCTAATATAATGATTCGCGGCGTGCGTCCGATTACGGATATTCCGGCGGAGTTGACAATGATGATGGCAAACAGAAGACTGGCGCCCGAAATCGAAACGTTATTCATGGTTGCCGACGGCGAATTAGCGCATGTTTCAAGTTCGCTAATAAAAGAAATTTCGTCTATCGCAGACGAAACCGAATTCGCAAAATTCCTACCGCAACCTATAGTTAAAACCGTAATAAATAAACTTAAAAATACAAGAAATTAAGAGGAAAAAATTCGGAATGCGGAATTATTTTTTGAATCAAAAATTATATTTATATTAGCCCCATCGGGGCGACAAGTATTAGCGTAGGGCAGCGCCATCTGGAATGATTACCGAATGACACAAGCCCTGTAAGGGCGCAAGCACAATCACACTGGATGAAACGTCTGACGGCTATCGCCCTTACAGGGCTAATATTTTTTTGCATTTTGTCGTAGGGCGCTGCCCTACGCTAATGTTATTGCCCCGATGGGGCGAAATACAATTATACAGATCGTACTTGAATTTCAGCGATTTAAAAGCATCAAAGCCTGCCGTCCGAAAGCTAGGCAGACGAAGGTAAACGAAAACTCAAGTGCGAACAGTTTAAAATTATCGTTACAAAAAATAATTACGACTGCTGAATACTTACAAAAAACTACCCCCTACACCCTATTCCCTACACCCTAAAACCTAGCGTTTAAATTTTCGTGAACGGTAACAACAAAATTAAATTATGATGAGTTCAAATTATTTATCTATTTGTGAAGAGGCGTCTCGTGTTGCGGGCGCGGTGTTGTGCGATAAGTTGGGAACGGTATCAGTCCGGCATAAAAGTAATCGTTTCGACCTCGTAACCGAAGCCGACGTCGCCGCACAAAAAATAATCGAACAAATCATACTCGACGCATTTCCCGATCACCAATTACTCGGCGAAGAAGGCAACTTAACGCAACAAAATATTAACAAAAATTCTGAATTTAAATGGATAGTCGATCCGCTTGACGGCACTACAAATTACGTACACGGTATGCCGTTTTTTTGCACGTCAATAGCGCTCGCACAAAATAACGCTATAATCTGCGGCGCTATTTTTAACCCGATTACAAACGAATTTTTTTACGCCGAACACAACAAAGGCGCATTCCTAAATAATAAACCTATCCGCGTCAGCGCCTGCCAAACACTTGACGAAGCGCTAGTCTCCGTTGGTTTTCCGACGATAGTTTCAACCGATTCAATAGAAGTGCAATTACTACTACATGCTTGCCCGCAATGCCAAGCGATAAGACGAACCGGCTCGACAGCGTTGAATCTAGCCTATATCGCCGCCGGACGTTTTGACGCAGGTTGGGCGTTAAAATGTCACGCTTGGGATATTGCCGCCGGAGTAATTCTTGTAAACGAAGCCGGCGGAAAAATTACGCAACCAGACAACAAACCAATAAATATCAATAACGACCCGACCCCTTTTTGCGCCGCCGCAAATGAAAATTTACACAAATTAGTAATAAAAAATATTATCATTAGAGAATAGTTTTTTTAATTCGGAATACGGAATACTGAATTATTTTCTAATAATCTTTTTAATCTGTATAATCTGTGGAGAAAAAAATGATCCACAGATTACAAAGATTATTTGTAAACATGCAGCCGTGGCGGCTGTGTTCCTCCGAATTCCGGCTTTCCCCCTTCCCCAAACTATGAGATTATTTTTTAGCAATATATTAAATCCGTTATTGCTTAAAGAGCTCCGGCAGTTCGTGCGCAACCGGTTTATAATCGTCTTGATCAATATTTATATTCTCGCAATAGTAATTGCTTGTCTGTCTATATTAACATTCACAATAGATATTGACGAGATAAACGGCGGTATAAATCTTTTATTCGCATTGACGATTATAGTTTATATTACAAGTTTTATCGTAATCGTAATTCGTACCGCTTGGACTACGGCAACAGATAAAATTAACGAAGACCTAATGCTCTACTCGACAATGAAACCCTCGACAATCGTATTCGGAAAACTCTTGTCCGGCGCAATTATGACGCTTATCCTAATGAGCGTAACAATGCCGTTTATTACGCTCGCTTATACGTTGCGCGGAATCGATATGATGACAATTTTATTGCTTATTGCTACAGTTTTTTTAGGAATACAATTACTAAACAGTTTCGCTATTCTTGTTGCGGCGTCGAATAAAATAAGATTCTCAATGTACCTAACAGTCGTTATAGTTTCCATCGCAGCATTGCCAGTAATCGGCGGCAACATATCATTGTTCGATATTTTTCTTTATCACAGTACCAATTTTTCTCTTGAAGTATTTATTATTTTATTCTTTTGTTATGGCGTATTTTTTACAATATTCGCTCGCGGTTCTATCGTAATGTTTTCGCCGCCTACTTCAAATAGAATTTTACCGTTTAGAATATTGCTAACATTAATATTTATAATCTCACTTTTAGCGGCATGTATGGGAATTTTTAATGAATATTCGATAGAAGCTTCGCTTATAGGTTTCAAAATGGTTTGTATGATAGTTGCGCCGTTTCTTATAATTGCTATAACTTGCGAAAGAGATCAATGGTCAAACAGAATCCGCAAAAATTTACCCGAACCGATTTTACATCGCATAATTATATTTCCTTTTTATTCCGGCGCAGCGTGTGGAATAATTTGGTTTTTCTTATTCATAACGGCAATATTTTTAATCGGCGCTATTTTAATCAGAAATGAACCGCTAGAATCGCAATTTGTGTTTAACAACGGCGTGTCGCAATCATTCGGTTATACTATTTTCTCATATAATTATTGCGTAACGGCGATGTTGATTCGTAGTCGGTATTTTAAGAAATTTAGTACGGCGTATGTTTTACTTATTGCGTTTATTTTGTTATTAACGTTTACGTTGGGCAGTTTCTTACTTTATTTATTATTTATGGTCGCTGTTTCGGCAAATGTTAATTTTCCTAATCTGTTCGATGATTACACAACTAACATATTGTCAATATTAAATCCATTTTGCGATCATAACTTTTTTCACATACACCGCGTCATCGGTATGACGTTATGGTTTATATTGTTGATACCTTTCCTAATAAAATGGTACGAAGAACAACTCAAAAACTTTAACCCACACGTAAAAGAAACAATAACATACGAAGAAATTCGGAATGCGGAATTAGGAATACAGAATTAAAGATTTTGATTTCAAATTTAAAATAATTATTTTAATTTGTGTAATCTGTGGACAAAAAAACGATCCACCAGATTATTAGCTTATTATTTATTTGTAACCGTTCACGGGATTTTTTTTATTAAATTACGTTTTGGCAATTTTTGATGGACAAGGGGGCAAGTGGGACATGAGGGACAAGTGAGACATTTTTTTATAACAAAAAATTTTTTCTCTCAACCATCTAATTTTAGAAAACTATCCCCTAGCGCCGACGCCCTATCCCCTATCCCTTAAAATTGCGCTTAAATTTTCGTGAACGGTTACGATTATTTTAAGAATAATTCCGAATTACGGATTTTGGGGGGGGGGGGGGGGGCGGGGGCGGGGAGAGGAGTGGTGGTTGTTTGGGGTGTTTTTTGGGTTGTTTGG
>JAISLW010000117.1 GCA_031277105.1 Planctomycetaceae bacterium
CCACAGAGGACACAGAGAACACAGAGGAAAATTTTAATTGTAATCAAAATGTTATTGAATATTATAATTGACGTTGTATATAAAATAATTTTTGAAAATTTTCTTCTCTGTGAACTCTGCGTTCTCGGCGCTTAAATAAAAAACCGGTTATTAAACTGTTCGTACTTTAATTTTCGTTTACCTTCGCCTGCCTAGCTTTCGGACGGCAGGCTTTGACGCTTTTAAATCGATGAAATTCAAGTACGATCTGTATAGAAGTTGGCTGATGTTTGGTAAATTAAAATTGAAGCGGGAACAGTTTAAAATAGTTTTTTAGAAATTTTCGGTTATTCGTTGTTTATTTTGTTTATTTCTATTTGATTTTTTACGAACTCTTTTAATTTTTTTGAAGGTTTACGCGTTGCAGGTATAATGCAACCGAATAGATTTCGTAATAAATAAATTGGCGTCAAAATAATTCCCGCCGTCCCCCACCAACCAATGAACAACGTAATCAACCCGTTTTTGATTTTTGCTTTTACAGCACAACGCCAACACGATAATTCTGGAATCGTTTGGAAAGTTGTAACAAACAAAAACGACATGACACGATACGATGAATAAATATCGACAGAACCTAATCGCCCGCAAATCGGACATTGGCCCTCGTGTATTTGGGTTGCCTGCTTCTCAATCGGGTCTTGATTCTCCAAAATTACTTCGGCGTCGGGAATCCTTTCTTTTAAACATTTAACGCTACAATACGTTGAATTTTGAAAACGGATTCCCTGATTATCATCCTCTACAAATGCTCCACAATTTGGACAAATTTCCATTTTATATTCTCTTTAAATTTGAAATTGATAGTGTAACCGTTCACGGAAATTTGTTTATTAAATTACGTTTGGCAATTTTTTTAAGCGACAAGCGGGACTTGAGGGACAAGTGGGACAATTTTCGTTACAATAAATCTACACCCTATCCTCTATTCCCTACCTCCTAAAACTCAACGTTTCTAAAATCTCGTGAACGGTTATAAAATTTGTTTTAATCTTGTTCTTCGTCTATACCGTAAACTCTTTGTTTGTAGATTGAGATAGTTTGTAAGGATACGGCTAACGCTTCTAATTGTCTGTCGCTTAATGTTCCGGCGTTTTGGTTTGTTGGAATACGATTTATTGCGGCAATTAAACTACTGATGGATCGTTTAATTCTTACGTCTTGCAAACGCTCGTCTGATAACGATAAAACTAACCATCTCAAAATATGACCACTCGCATAAAGCGTGTCAAAATTATCGGCGCCAACTCCGCGATACAAGAAAAATTTAGGATGCCAAAGATAATTTTCATTTTGCACCGATAACACCCACTCTTGATAAACTCCAATTTGTTTCTTTGCCAACGCAACCGCGCCGCGTAACGATACGCCTTCGGCTTCATATAAATTTACCGCCGCCGTTAAACCTAACAACCAATCTGTAACGTCGCTCGTGCCTTGATCTATCGGACGATTTAACTCTTCAATCACCATCCGCTCAATATTCCAAACCTCGCCTAAATCATTTTTCCATGAATCCGACGGCGTGCCATAAAACGATAACCCGACTAATATCATTGACATATTACTGCCGCGCGATACGCCGCGTTTTTCCGACGCAATTAAATTAGCAATCGTATAAATACCGCCGCCAACCTTCAACTCATAATTCGGCATAATATTCGACATCGCAAGCAACGCCAAAAAAGAACCCGGACGCAATTGATAACCGGCGCCGACGCGTGCAAAAACATTCTTGCCGTCGCCTCGTAAAAGCGTCTTACTGTTGCAAGAATAATTCCAACAAAGCGCCCCTATCGAATAAATATAATTGCCTTGTTGCACTTTCTTGTTACGCGAACTCCTAGTCGCCGCCGCATTCGGGTCAGGCTGCCAAATTTTCGCATCGACGCCATAAGGCAACGCCGCTAAAAGCACGTCGCCAGGCGTATTATTGACGGTTGTAATCGCCCGCGTCGTGTTTGCTTTAAGCGCCGTTTGAATCGCCATGAAAAGTTGATCCGGCGGTTCGGCAGGTTTAATATTAGGCGTTGCTTTCGATTTAGATTCTGAAATCGTTTCGTCCTCCGACTTCTTATTCGCTTTAGCATTCGCCGCAACCTTAAACGACTCCTTGCCCGAATAACTCGGCGCCGGCGCCGAAATAGATTCGTTGTCTAATTCGCGATTGACTCGGTTTTGCGGACGGCGATTATGATTGTGAAGTTGCGGCTTGGATTTTTCGGCTGTGTATTGGACAAGCGCATAAGGACTGCTAAACTCCGGCAATATACTTTCAGTCAATTTGAAAATAGGCGGATGAATCTTGACCGCCAAATCAGACTCGACCGTCTCTTCGCCGACAAATTTAAAAGGCAACTCCTTAAACTTAACCGGCGCATCAACACGAAGCGGAGTCATATCCGATAATTGTTGTTGCGGAACATCCGAAACAAAATCAGGTATCTCATCCGGCTCAAGCGTATCGTCAAGCGTATATGTCAACGAACTCGAAACAAGCTTCGACGAGTCCGTTTGACGCGTATGCGTAAAACCATTCGATAAGTTAAAGCAAAACGCAAGAACAATTAAAACAACTAAAAGACAACTTAAACGTTTCATTTCTAATTAATTTTCTGTTAAAGTTTACGAGGGGAATTTGGTAAATTCGGAATTATGTTAAATTTGGAATCAGTAAATTTGTGTAACTATTCAGTATTGGTAACCGTTCACGGAGATATGTTTAGCAAAATATATTTGATTGACAATTTTTGAGGGACAGGAGGGACAATTTTTGTAACAAAAAATCTGTTCTTTAGTTTTCTAAAAAAACTACACCCTAACCTTTACTCACTATTTCCTAAAACCTATCGTTTAAATTTTCGTGATCGGTTACTTTATTTCTATGTTTGTCGATGTAACTTTTGTCGATGTAGTTTTTTTGAAATCGGGGACGCCGGTTAAAATTCTTTGTTGTTCTTGCGGTATTGGCGTCGGTCTTTTTGTTCTTGGGTAATATCGTCTTCCCTTTTTTGCGGCTTCTTTTCGTAAGGTATCATGTTTTGCGTCGTATTCTGCGATTTCTTTATTTCTTAATTCAATTGCTTTCTGCAATTTTTCTAACTCGACGACGGATTCGCTGCTTGTTGGTCTGTCAATTAGGAATCCTCCGGTTGAGCCTCGTTGTGCGTATGCGTTATTTTTTGCGCCGCTGCCGTAAGTATCAGTTCCTCCGTAATTGATAACAAAACTGAAATTACTTCCGCAATTTGCGACGGAATGATAAGAAATATTTCCGCTTGCGTACGCTTGATTTCGTCCGCTAAACGCGTCGTTGCCGCCGTAAGTGAACAATACGCCAATACTGCCTTCGGCGCCGACGCCTTGCGTCATTCCTCCGGTTGCCGTGAATTTATTATTGCCGTTAAAATCGCAAAGATAACCCATCGATAAATCCCATGCCATTCCAGTTCCCATAATCGTACCGCCATAAACGTCGTCGCCTTCGTCGTCAAAACAATAGCCTACCGAATAATGACAACCAAATCCGTTGGCAAACCGCGTCCATTTATTTTCACGTCTATTTGTGCCGTTGTAAGCGGTTAATGTTGTGCCGTGTCTGACGTCGTTACCTTTGAAATCTCTTGCGAAACCTGCGCCTAACCAGTAACCGCCGCCATGACCAAAATAGTCAACTTCATAAACGTCGTCGCCGTCGCCTTCAAGCAATACGCCGATACCGCCATTGGCAACTTGACGAATTCCCGCGCCGATACCTTGACCCCAACCGTCATAACCCGGATGCTCTGGATAAGAGTCAACATAAAGACCGCCGCAATAATAATGGTCATTGCCCGCAGTATCCTCAAGCACGCCAAAACCAGACGGAGCGCCAAACGCTTGAGCCCACATCGCCGCATGATAATCGTCGTTGCCGTCGCGGTCAACTATTATGCCGACGCCGGATAACGCATGAGCCTGAACCCGCCGCAAACCTCTGTAAGTATCATCGCCCGCAAAATCAAAAAGCATACCTATACCGCCAATCGACGACCCTTGAGCAATATCGACTGCGTTATAACGGTCGTCGCCTTCAACGTCGATCAAAACTGAAACGCCCATGATTGAGCCGCCTTGCACGCCCGGTCGCGTCGCCGTGTAAGTATCGCTGCCGTGCAAGTCAATAATTAACAACACCGGACGATGCAACCCGCACGTGCCATCGCGATAACTGTCATTGCCGCCAAGATCAATTATGCAAATCACATCGCGAAAATCAGGACTGTCAAGATCATAAGCGTTGTTGCCGCGACCGCCGATTACTATATCGCCCGCCGAAGTTACCAAACGTTGAAAAGTCTGACCGCCGATAAGCGTTGACGACAACGCATTTTCCGGCAACTTGTCAAGCAGGTCAAGCAGACTCTTATTTAACAACGGAATAAAAACTTCAGCCGCATCGTGCATTGCAGACTTGTCTATTTTTGTCATCATGTCAAGCAAACGCCTGCCGTAAGTTCGACTCGGAATCGTATGACCGTTGACGCAACCGTTACCCGCAAAAGTCTGCACAAGATTACCAACAAGCTCCGTCTGCTCGGCGGAAGTCAACGTTGACATAGCGCGAGCGTGATGCATTTGAGCGGCAATCAATGCGCGTTTAATTTCGTTGACGGCGTCGATAGGCGTTTCGCATTTCGGGAATACGATACCGTTATCGTTGCGTGCGGCAACGTCGAGTTTTTCGCGGATTATTGACATTGTTTCTGCGATAAGTCGGTGATTGCCGCGTAAACCGTCGTGTAATTGGCGGGTAAATTCTTCGGCTTCGAATACTGAATAAATAGGTTCGTTGTATAATTTTTTATACCAATTCAAGCGGCTGCGACCGTCGAGTTCGCTGCCCGTATTGATGCCGGAAGAGTTGCGGATTGTGCTTCGTGCGTATTCTTTCCAACGTTCATATTTGCCGGTAATATTCCTGCTTTTTAGACCGTTAATAATTTCATCGTACATCAATTTCAACTTGTCAACGCCGTCGCTATCGCCAACACGACGCGGATTAATCAACTTCTTAACAGGCTCGTCTGGAAGTTCTTCGTCAAAATCTGGCAACACTTTTTCAGCCTCTTCAACCTCGACTTGAGACTCTGTTTCATCGCCTGTTGTTTCGGTATCGCCGTCGGTTTTAGCGCCTGTTTTTTCAGCGTCGTCTGATTTATTTGTCGAAGTCTCTGATTTGTCGTCTGATTTTTTATCGTCTGATTCTTTGGCTTCTGATTTATCTGTTGAAATTTTTTCGGCTGGTTCGGCGGGTTTAGCGGATTTTGGCAATTTGTCATTTTTGTCTTCGTCAACTTCTTTGTTTTCGTCGACTTCATCTGATTTTGTCGTCGGTTCGTCTGCCAATAATTCGGCGGGCATTTCTATTGTTTTTTCAGTTATTTTTTTGGAACTTGCGACTCCGGCGGGTTCGTCTGCTTTGTTTGTTTCGCTTGTTTTACTTGTTTCGTTTGCTTCTGATTGGGCGGCGTCGCTTTTTTCAACTCCGTTTTTTAGTAATTGTTCGAGGTCGGATTTTTGTTTTTCGAGATCGTTGATGCGTTTTGTGATTTCATCGGCGGTCAATTTTTGAACGTCGGTCAATGATTTTTTTTCCGTAGTAATAATTTCAGAATTGACTGATTCTGGATTCGCAATTTCTGATTTTGTGGATTCTGCATTTGCGGATTCAGGCGTTTCGATTTCGTTTTCGTTTATGACTTCGGGTTTGAATGGATTTTTGACTTCGCCTTTGACGGGTTCGGAATTTGTGATATTGGCGGAATTTTTTTGTTGCGTATTTTTCTCATCAACAATATTTTCAGCGTCGTCTGTTTTTAAGTTTGCTTTAATTGGCGGCGGTTCACGCAATTCGTCGCCTAAATCTTTGGGCAAAAATGCGGGCGAATTATCGGGCGAATTATCCAAAGGTTTGGATTCTATTATCTGCGTAAGGTTAGGATTTGTAAGATTTGGCGCAACATTATGATCAATTTGCGTTTTGTCAATTTGAGTTTTATCAAGTTGAGTTTTATCAAGTTGCGTTTTGTCGGTTTGAATATTATCAATTTTGGTATTATCAATATTTGGTTTTGCGGCGAAGGGATTAATATTTGTTTCGTTTGTTTTATTTTGTTTTGTGTCTTTATTTTTTGTAACGTTTTCCGGCAATGCGTCCCAGACGCCGATTTTATTATTCGGCGTTTGATTTATTGTGCCGGTATTTTTTTTGTCTGCGATTTTTATATTTTGGTTCTGTTCAAAATTGTTATCTTTTGGTTCAATTTTATTTGGTACGATTGCTGTCCATCCGTTATTATCGTTTGTATCATTATTGTTTGCGTTATTTGTGGCTGCGTTATTTGTTGTAAAGTTATTTTTGGTTTGGTTTGGAATTGCGGCTAATTTTGTCGTATTATTTTTTGCGTTATTATCAATTTTTTGCGTAATAATATTTTTTGCCGGAGTTTTGGTAATAGCGCTAGATGAGCCATGATTGGGCGATAGAAATGTAGTTGATGGAGTTGTTGATGGAGTTAGAGTCGTGGTTGTTGTGGCGTTAGTTTTAGTTGATGGAGTTTTAGTTGATGGAGTTAGGGTCGTAGTTGTTGTTTGGTTTTTGGTTGCTGGTGCGGTGTTGTCGGCGGCGTTGGAGTTGTCGGCGTTATTGGTTGTATTTGTGGTTTGTGCAGTATCTGCGGGTGAATTATTATCCGCAAGTAATCTGTTGAATAAGATTGCGAGAATAATACAAAATGTAATAACGGTTATTTTTAAGTTATTAATGAATTTCATTTTTTTGTGTGTTGTTTGGGGGACAGGGAAATTTAGGTAATTTAAATCGTTCTTACTTGAATTTGCGTTTACTTTCGCCTGCCTAGTTATCGGACGGCAGGTTTGGACGCTTAAAAATCAATGAAATTCAAGTACGAGCGGCGGTATAGTTTCCTAAAAATGGTCGTATTTAAAATTCCGTTTGTAATGATTATAACGATTATCTATGTAGCGATAGGAACTATTTCGGTTATATCGACTATTACTCTTGAGAAAAACAATACAGAAAATTTAGAGACTCCCAAAAAATAATCTTTCTAATCTGTATAATCTGCGGACAAAAAAATAATCTACGGACAAAAAAATAGATCCGTAAATTACGCATAGATTAAAAAGATTTTTCTAATTCCGAATTCCGAATTCCGAATTTTTAATTCCGAATTTCCCCTTCTTGCGAGTCAATGATATTTGTTGTGATATATTTTGCTAGAATATCTGTTGCTTGCAATGCTCTTTCTTTGAGCGAGTATAGATCGAAGACTATAGATGGTCTTTTGAAAAACGAGCCGATAGTTGTTCCGATCAATCTTGCGGCGCTGCGTTCATAAGATTGGATAATTCGTTTGACTTCTTTTGGCAACTCATCGTCAACCGCGTCCAAAACAATACGCAAAGCGCTAAAATTTACGCCGTCATTATTGTTCCTGTCGTTTTCGCTATTCTTGTTGTTTTCGGCGTTTTCGTTGTTTTTGTTGTTATTTGAATTATTTTTGGTGTTATTTTTTGGATTATCTGTTGTTATTTCATTTCGCCAACTTCTGCCTTGCCAATTTTTGCAAACATCAGCAACCGCAAACGTCTCCATATCGACAAGTCCTGCCCCGCTTGTTTTTCCCAATAATAATTTCTCTTCCGGCGATTCGACAGGTTGATCTACGGTAACTAGCGTGCAACGATTTTTCGTTACAATATTATTATCTGCGATTAAATTTTGTCCGGCAAATTTTTTAGCGTCTTGTACGATGTTATTTGAAATATCTAGCGTAGCGCCGTCAGATTTTCGTAACAATAATTCAGGTCGATAAACGCTAAACCGCTTAAAGTCAGAAAAAAGCCCGCCCGCATAACCTGCCGATACAACAAACGCAGGACAAAAAATCTCCAATAACGCCTGCGTAGCCGAAGCCGCTTTGACTTGACCGATACCGGATTCAACTATAGCGATTTGTGTGTTGTGTAACTTGCCTCTATGAAATATGCGTCCGTTGCCGCGTGTTGTTACGCGCCCTTCCAATAAATCAACAAGCCCGCCTGCCTCCATCGACATCGCAAACACAAAACCAAAATCAACAAATTCATTTTCCATTTTTCTATACTATTTAAACTGTTCTTATTTTAATTGTAATCGTTCACGGTATTTTTTTAGCAAATTACGTATAGGCAATTTTTTAGGGACAAATGGGACATGAGGGATAATTTTCGTAACAATAAATCTACACCCTACACCCTAAAACTAAAACCTAGCGCTTAAATTTTCGTGGACGGTTATATTTTTTCTTTTTGCAGTGTGAATTGTATTAGGGTTGCGTAATCGTTTTTCTATCGGCGAATTTACGGCGTAGTTGACATATCGTAAAAAATGTGGATAGTCTTAAGAGAACTACTAAAAACTTATTTTTTGCAAAAAAAATGAATTTTTAGAGATACCCAATCACAATAACTTTTTTTAAAAACAGATCATGGTAAATAAAAAAATTAAAAAAATTAACGATAACGAAAACCAAATTTTAACCGATAATAAACGTAAAGTTATCAATTGGCATGAGGGTTTTGTTGAGACGTTGGAAGTGGAACTTCGCGATGTTGGTTGTAAATTTGAAGTTACTTCTAACGTCCCGTCAACGTCAAGATCGTTTGAAATAGATATACTAATCAAAAAAATAGAACAAACGTCAAACGACGCCGAATTAACAAGACTAGGAAAATATTTACGCAACTACACGCTCTGCGAATTTAAGTCCCAAAATGATTATATAGCCTATCACGATCTATGCCGCTTGTCT
>JAISLW010000134.1 GCA_031277105.1 Planctomycetaceae bacterium
CCCTCATTGCGTCCCTAACGGGACGCTAAAAATTCGCGTATAACTTTTTTCTACCAACATGTTGTCCCTAACGGGACAAATATTTATTGTTACGAAAATTGTCCAGATACGCCCTACGCACTAGCCCCTATACTGCTCGTACTTGAAATTCAGCGATTGAAAAGCGTAAAAGCCTGCCGTCCGATAGCTAGGCAGGCGACGGTAAACGCAAACTCAAGTGCGAACAGTTTAAAATCTAGCGCTTAACTTTCCGTGAACGGTTACAAAAAATTATTCTCTGTGAACTCTGTGTTCTCAGCGCTTAATAAATAAAAAACTGGTTATTAGAAATCGCCTTTAGTTTCCGTGAACAGTTACGTATCCCCTTGTATTTATTCTGATTTTGATTATCATTCCGCAAAATTGATTTTAGGTAACTTCTAAACTATTCGTACTTGAGTTTGCGTTTACCTTCGCCTGCCTAACTATCGGACGGCAGGCTTTGACGCTTTTAAATCGCTGAATTTCAAGTACGAGCAGTATAAAAACCACAAATTTATTTTTATTAACCACAGAGGACACAGAGAACACAGAGGAAAATTTTAATTGCAATCAAAATGTTATTGAATATTATAATTGACGTAGTATATAAAATAATTTTTGAAAATTTTCTTCTCTGTGAACTCTGTGTTCTCGGCGCTTAAATAAAAAACCGGTTATTAAACTATTCGTACTTGAGTTTGCGTTTACCTTCGCCTGCCTAGCTTTCGGACGGCAGGCTTTGACGCTTTTTAATCGCTGAATTTCAAGTACGAACAGTATAGAAGTTCCCAAAAGATGAATTTTTGTAGTCATGTTGATTAGCTGTAGTTTACGATGTTTACTTTTTTTCCAAACAATTAGGAGAATAAAATAAAAATGAGAGTGATGATTAGAATTTGTTTAATTTTATGTTTGCCGGTAATATTTGCTTTTGTATTTGCGCCTGTTGTTCAGGCTCAAATTTTTGGGCGGCGTCCTTTTGACCCGCAAACCGGAATCCAAAAAACCAATAAGAAAATGAACGACGACGGTAAAAAACTTAAAACGATACTTGACAATTATCAAAAAGACGCATTGAAGTTATTCAAGGCGTCCACTTCCGCCGAATGGGAAGCAATGACGACCGGCAAAGAAGAAGCATTCGCTAAATCTGCGGCGGCGAAATTGAGTTATGCGAAATTTCATAGCGACGCTGAAAAATACGCCGAAATAAAACGTTTGCGGACAAATGCGAGCGGATTGACGGCGATAGACTTGCGGGCGATTGACCGGATGGAACTCAATTTTCGGCAGAATCAATTACCCGAAGACTTGCAAAAAAGTATTTTCGATAAATCGTCTAAAATTGAGATGATATTCCAAAATCATCGCGGCAAACTTAACGGCAAAGAATACACGAATAACGATCTTTTAGAACTTCTTGAAAAAGAGTCTGATTCTAACAAGCGTAAAAAAATCTGGGAGGCGTTGAAGCAAGTTGGCGGCGAGGTTGACGAACTTGTTATCGAACTTGCCAAAGAGCGTAATATTGCGGCGCAGAAGTTAGGTTTTAAGAATTTTTGGGAGATGCAAGTTGTTTTTCAAGATTATGAGCCGGAAGTTTTGGTCGGTATATTTGACGAACTTGAACGCTTGACGACGCCGCTGTTTGCCAAAGTCAAAGGCGACTTGGATGCGGAATTAGCGGAAAAATTCGGAATTGCGGCGGATAAACTTATGCCTTGGCATTATGACAATCCGTTTTTTCAACAAGCGCCGCCGTCAAAAGAAGTCAATCCGAATGATTTTTACAAAAATAAAAAACGCGAAGAGCTAGTTGATATTGCGTTGAAATATTACCGGCGCGTGGGATTGCCGTATGACAAGGTACTGGCAAAAAGCGATATGTATGACCGCGACGGAAAAAATCAACATGCGTTTAGTATTGACATGGATACGCTCGGAGACGTGAGGAATCTTTGCAACGTTAAACCTACGGACGAATGGATGGATACGATTTTACACGAAGGCGGTCACGGTGTTTACTCGCTTGGAATTGACAAACGGCTGCCGTTCAACTTACGAACCGAAGCGCATATTTTCACAACAGAAGGCATAGCAATGATGTTCGGCGCAAAAGCACGCGACCCAAAATGGATGGTCAAGTTTGCAGGAATTGACAAAAAAACAGCAAACAACGCCGCAAAAGCCCTGCAACAACAACGTATAAGAGAACAATTGATCTTTTGCCGCTGGACGCTTGTAATGTTACACTTTGAAAAAACTTTGTATGAAAATCCGAATGCCGACCTAAAAAAATTATGGTGGGACACGGTCGAAAAATATCAATTGCTCAAAAAACCACGCGGAAGAAAAAACGGCGACTGGGCGGCAAAACCGCATTTCGTTATTGCGCCGGTGTATTATCATAATTACATGTTAGGAGAACTTTTCGCCGCACAATTAAGAGAATCATTAGGAAAAAATATAGAAAACGATACGCCAAATCTAGGAATTATACTAAAACAAAAAGTCTTCGCGCCAGGCTCAAAATACAACTGGCAAGACTTCGTAAAAAAAGCAACAGGACAACCACTCTCGCCAAAAGCTTTCGCAAAAGAACTAGAAAAATACTAAATTTAAATTCGGAATTAATTTAATTTGGAATTCGGAATTCGGAATTTGGAATTAAAGATTTTGATTTCAAATTTAAAGTAATCCTTTTAATCTGTGTAATCTGTGGATAAAAAATCGATCCGCAGATTTCACAGATTAAAAGGATTTTTTTTATAATTCCGAATTCCGAATTCCGAATTCCGAATTTGCCCCGAATTACGAATTATTTTTTAATTACTCTTGCCGGATTTCCTGCGGCGATGCAGTTTGCCGGTATTGGTTTGACGACGACGGAACCGGCGCCGATAATTGAATTTTTGCCGATGTTATTGAAAATAGTTGCGCCGTTGCCGATCCATACGTTATCGCCTATTTTGACAATATTATTATTTTTATCTGAATTTTTATCTGCCGATAATTTGTCGTCTAAATCAAATTGCGCCGGACTAAAATCTGCCTTGTTCTGTTGCAACGTGTCAATATTACCGTGCTGATGACGACCGCTAAAAATATCAACATGCGACCCAATCAATACGCCATCGCCAATCTCGCACTCGTTAATACTACTCCATCCGCCAATCGATACGCCGCTGCCTACCTTGACGCAACGACTCAAAAATACTGAACAAAAACCAACCGAAAGATCGCCAGACGACAATTCAAGCATCATAAAATAATAAGCACGACGAAACCAATGACCAAAAAATCCAGGAAACAAAGATAAAAACATTCCAACAGATTGAAAATCAAATAGACGAAAATAAACAAAAAATAACAAAGGACTCAATATTATCACAAAAAAATAAAGAACTATAGCCCGAAACCTACTACGCATATTCATATTCATATTTTTATATATCCAATCAAAAAATTTTTTAAATCTCTTTAATCAATATTAAAAAAACGATCCACAGATTACTCAGATTAGAAAGATTGGTTTAGGAACAAGTGGGACAGGAGGGACAAGTGGGACAAATTTAATTTACAATACTTAAAATCAAAATCTTTAATTCCGAATTCCGAATTCCGAATTCCGAATTTCCCCCGTATTCCGCATAAAAAAGATCTTCTTTAATTTCTTAATTCTCTCATTAGCAAGTTTATTGCCATTGCGTAGTTTCTTATGGCGTTTGCGTAATCGTTAATTTTTATGGCGTTTTTTGCGATTTGTTCTTTTTGGTCTGCTTCTTTTGTTGTGATATTTATTTTTTTTTCTTTTATTGCGTTGCGTAATTCTCCTAATGTTTTTGCCAACGAGTTAGCGAAATTTGATTCCGGTTGACAATTTGCGCAGACGTATGGGGCTTTTCCTGCGAATTCGGTGTGTGCAAACGGCGACGCTCCGATTAGATATAATTGCGTTGTTGCAAAAAACGCAATTATTGCCGCCGCCGCAATCGATCCCGCAACAATCCCCACAAGAATATCGCCCAACAACGACGCAACAAATATTACCCCTACCATAATTATCGTAACACAAATTAACGCTATACTCTTCAACGGCATTTTTAATCCGTCGTCGACTTCCTGTTCGATTTTTGCGTCGCTTGTCGCTTGGGCGATAATAATTGTCGTGTTGTCGGGACCGCCGCGTAAATTTGTTATATTTACCAACGTTTCCGCAGCAAGATCAGGCGGGAAAACTGTTACAATTTCGCCTATCTCATAATCCTTAACCTGCCCCGTCAAACCGTCGCTACACGAAAGAAATACATCGCCAACAAGTATCCGATGCGGTCCCTCAACGTCAATCCGCAAATTCTCCGTCGGTCCCAAAGAACGCGTTATTTGATTTTTTGGAATATGATAAGGCGGATTGTCAAACGATAACTTGCTCGCCGCGCATACTTCCCAGACCAAACTATGATCAAACGTCATCTGCTCAATATAATTCGCCCGAATACGATATACCCGCGAATCGCCTACATGAGCAATTATTATTCCTTGCGGAGTCATTGCAAAAGCGTCGCAAGTCGTCCCCATATCGTGAAACGCATTTTCACGCCGGCTCCGCTCGCGTATCCGGTTGTGAGCGTCCATAACGGCGCTAACAAGCGCCTTGCACGCCGCTTCGCCGGTACGCTTCAAATAACTCTGCATAATAATATCCACCGCCATCTTACTCGCAACCTCGCCCGCAGCATGAGCGCCCATCCCATCAGCAACCACAAAAAGATGACCACGCAAAAGCCATTGACGAACCGTACCAGATATATGCACCCCAAAAGAATCCTGATTATTAGAACGACGCATCCCAATATCACTCACACTCGAATAACGAATACTCTTTTTCCAATACTGAATACTGTCCATCAGCCAAATTTTAAATGTTAAAGGTTATAGGGGAAATTCGGAATTCGGAATTCGGTATCAAAGATTTTAATTTCAAATTTAAAATAATCCTTTTAATCTGCGTAATCTGCGGACAAAAAAACGATCCACAGATTACACAGATTAGAAAGATTATTTTTTTAATTCCGAATTTCTTTCTTATCGACTATGAAAACTTCGACGTTTACTCTTTTGCCAATGCTGAATGTTTTACATCCGCCAAAATTTAAAGGTTAAAAGTTATGGGAAATTCGGAATGCGGTATCAAAGATTTTAATTTCAAATTTAAAATAATCCTTTTAATCTGCGTAATCTGCGGACAAAAAAAACGATCCACAGATTAGAAAGATTATTTTTTTAATTCCGAATTTCTTTCTTATCGACTATGAAAACTTCGACGTTATTTTCGGCGTAATCGAAACGTTTTTTTGCGGCTCTGTATTCGAATTTGGCATTTTGTCCTAGCCATTTTCTTACTTTATCGTCAATACCTCCGCGTGAACTTGTCAAAACAATCCAAAGTCGCCCCGAACCGCCGATGTTATTATCAATTATATTTTGCAATTCTTTTATAGTTTTATCCGGTTCCGGATGCAACGGAATACGGGGCGTTTTGTCAGGAATATAATATTTGGCGGCGCCCATTAAAATTCCAGTTAAACGGTCGCCTTGCCGCCAATTTTCAGCGACATAATAAAACGCCGCCCTATTATCATGACGATTACCGTCGCAATAATAACTCGCTACCGACGGAAAATTTAACAACACACAACCACACACCCAAATCACACCCAAAACATTCTTATACGAAAACGACAACCTCAAAATAAAATCATAAACCCTACCAATAAATATCGCCGCCGAAACAATAAACGGAAAAATAAAAAGAAAACCATAATTAGAATTGTAAACTATAACCATAGGCAACACAAAAACAATAAAACCACAACCAAAAATACAAACCAACCAATAAATATTACCACAAAAAATATTACGCCTAAAAATATTGCCGCAAGAAATATTACCGCCAAAAAATAAAATACAAAAACCCATCACGCTAAACAAAAAAACCGGCCAACTAATCATATTGACAAACGACGCCAACGCATGAAACGGAGAATAACCCCAAGATAAAGACTTATTCCAAGACGCCCCCATCGGAATAATATAAAAATACGCCGCACAAAGAAACAACGCCGACCAAAAAAACATAAATAAAATTACCCGCGCGCCGCTCTTGCCGCACTCCGCACGCTCGACATAATGCAAACAATTATCAACGCCGTTATGCAAAACAGTCGTTGTTGCAGTCGTCTTTGCAGTCGTTGCCATTACCGTCGTCGTTATTACTACAATCATTTGACTGTAATTGCTTGAAAAAATTACGCCCAAAATTACGCCGCACAAAACAACACCCCAAATAAGACCGCCAAACGAATTTATAAATATCATCAATATCGACAATAACCCAAGAAAAAAAACAGAACGAAAAGAACGAAAAAGCAAAACATAATAACCAGACAAAAATACAACAGAAATAATAAAAAATGATTGAACATAAAAACGATTACATTGGCTATGCAAAAGATGCTCCGGCAAAAACATCGCCAACAACGAAAGAACTAAACCAACAACAAAACCAAACAAAAAACGACCAAAAAGAAATATCACGCCAACACTCAAAGAACCCAAAAATGCAGGAACTATTCGCGAACCAAACTCGTCCTCGCCAAATATCTTGTAACCGACCCAATGCACAAAATAAGAAACAAACATCAATCGCGGCAAACGATACAATTGAGTGTCTTCCGCCTTGACTTGACCGTTCTTAAGATACTCGTCCGGTACTACCGACTCGCCAAATAAAATCTTCGCCTCCAACGTCGTAAAAAGCTCGTCCATATCAAACGACCAGCCCCCAAGACTATAAAAACGCAGCACGCCAGATATTATTAACAATAAAAAAAATATCAATACGCTACTTCTCGTAAACATAACTCTAAATTATTAAGGTTGAATAAAGTTCGGAATTTCACTTGTGTTTAGTCGTTCTTTTGAGTTTTTTTCTAATAATTTTAATCTTTTAAATTCGCGTTTTATCAGGTATGCGGTAAAGATAAACGAACCTATATCGCATATTGGCATTGCGTACCAAATTCCATCCAGACCGTCGCAGCCTATCCATTCAAAAAAATACGGCAAAATAATAATCAACGGTATAAATAATACCGCTTGCCGAATTAAGGTCAACATAATTGCAATTTGCGGTTGCCCATTCGATTGAAAATATCCCGTCATAACTATCACTACGCCCGCCAACGGCAACATACTAACCAGAACCTTGACCGCATAAATAGACAACTTCAACATCTCCGCATTCGCAGGCACAGATTGATCCGCAAAAGACGAAAGAATAAAATGCGGAAAAATAAAAAATAATACCGCACACACAAACGTAAATATAGTTACGCAAATTATCGCTACCTTCAACGTCCTCGCAACTCTGTTAAACTTGCCCGCCCCGATATTATAACCTACTATCGGTTGAACTCCCTGATTTAATCCTATAATAGTTAAATAAACGCACATCGAAACAATAAACACTATCCCAAAAGCGCTCACCGCAATATGACCGCCTTCCTTAATCCCATGCAATTCGCCAAACCTGTTCCCGTAAAACATGAGTTGATTCATTTGCAACGCTTGCAATACGCACGCTACGGCTTGCATAATAAACGGCGGTAAACCTAACATAAATACCTCCCGCGATAAACCCCAGTCTATACGAATATATTCCCATCGCCATTTAAGCACGGTTTTGCCAGAAAGATAATGAAATGCGACCCAGCAAGTTGAGAAAAATTGTGCCAGCACCGTCGCATAAGCGGCGCCCCATATCTCCGTCCTAAATTGAATCAAAAAAAGCCAGTCAAAAAATATATTCAATAACGCCGCTATCAATATCGTCGCCATTGCAAGTCTAGGCTTGCCCTCGCCGCGCAAAAAACCATTGACCCCAAAAGACATCTCATGAAAAAAAGCGCCGCAAACCATCACCGAAAGATACTCCTTCGCATAAGGCATAACAGCGTCGTCGGCGCCAAAAAATCGCAAAAGAGGCTCCCGCGCAAGAAAACCAAACACCATAAAACATACGCCTAAAATCGCAAAAAGCGCTATCGATTGACCTATAATACGCTCCGACTCGTCGTAACGACGCTCGCCAAGACGTATCGAAAGAAGCGTATTAGAACCGATACCAACCGTCATCCCAAACGCAAGCATTAAAGTAAATATCGGAATCGTTATCGTTACCGCCGTTATTCCATCGGCGCCAAGCGTCCAACCAACAAATATACGATTTATTATCCCATGCGACGCGGTTACAAGTGTCGCTGCTATCGACGGAATCGAAAACTCCGCAAGAAGCAATAATATTGACCGCTCGCCTAAATGACGAGTCTTCATCTCTATATCAAATTACCACAAAACCCAACATCAATTTTTTAAACTGTTCGCACTTTAATTTGCGGTTTACCTTCGCCTGCCTAGCTTTCGGACGGCAGGATTTGACGCTTTTAAATCGCTGAATTTCAAGTACGATCTGTATAGAAATAAAATAATATTAGGATCAGGTTAAAAATTAGTTTTATTAAAATTCAGAATATTTTTTTAATTCGGAATCGTTATGTTTTTTAAGATCAGGGAGGACAAGTTGACAAAGTTAATTCACAATTTTGAAATCAAAATCTTGTATCCGTTCACGGAATTTTTTTTAGCGAATTATGTATTGGCGATTTTTGCGGGACAAGTGAAACCATTTTTTGTAACAAAAAACTGTTATCTAGTTTTCTAAAAAGCTACACCCTACACCCTACACCCTATCCACTACACTCTAACCTCTAAAATCTTGCGATTAAAATTTCCGTGAACGGTTACGATTATTTTGATTTTTTTGAACGGCTATTATTTTTTTCTGATTTTGCTTCTAGTTGTGCCAGAAGCGATCCCGCTGCGATATGAATCAGAAAAATACAAATATCCTCAATTTTAGTTGATTGACTACTTACCATATAATTACCGCTAAAATACGATTTACGATTAGTCTTGAACTCTTCCGATTCCATTAAAATGAATAACGACAAAAATAAAATACTATAATCGACTTCGCTAGGTCCCGCTTCCGACATCATACAATACGTTCCGAACAAATCTATGTCATTATGTTCGCAAGTAAAAAACGGCATACACGACTCGCCCATCCACAAATCATAAGTATCGCCTGTTGCGTCTCCGGCAAAAAAATACGGGAATAATATATCGCCCAATTCTTTCGCCGGTATAGATTTTTTTTTCTTACATTCGCATAAATCAACAATTAATTCTGAAGCATATTTAATCATAGCCTTGTATAAACTTCTATATTCCGGCTGCAACATACTATCAGATTGATTGACAATATCCTCAATTACGTCAAAACGACCGCTCTTGTCAAACGTCGCCGATAAACACTCATACGCCGTCTTAAACAAACTTAATTCTTGTTGTAATGCTTTTGTTACGGATTCGTCTGAGCTCTTTTTTATCAGATCGTTTACTATTTTTATCTTTTTTTTGGCGTGTGCCAGTCGTTCTTTTCTGTCGCCTTTCAATATCCAAATATGTTGCTGGACTTCGTTGCTAATTTTCGCATAATTAAACGTATCAGGCGGACATTTATATTTGTCCTGAACTTTACTAGACAAAAAATACCAAACTTTATCATCCCGACAAGGCGCCAAACCATAATCAACCCAATTACGCAAACTATACAAAAAAAACTCATCAACAAATAAATAACTACTCACGCTATTCAAGCGTATTATACTCTTGTGAATATCGCGTACTTGTTTATGATTCTCCTTGCTAGTCCAATGCGACCACGTCAACTTAAACGGATCGCCAACCAAAAAAGACGTAACCGCCTTAACATCCGCCTCCGATTCCGACTTAACATCAACCATAATTATAAACTCCCATAAAAATTTATCATTGAATTTTAACAAACCAATAACACTTCTATACCTGCTCGTACCTACCTAAACTTCAACGCATTTTAAACTGTTCGCTCTTGAGTTTGTGTTTACCGCCGCCTACCGCCTGATAAAACGAAAATTCAAATACGAACAGCCTAATTATCATACAATCAAAACAATAATCAAGACAATGCCAAAATACAGCCTGTCTGTTTAACAACTCGTTTGAAAGTCGGTTATTTTACGTCTTATTGCCGGATCAGGAAGTCCTCGCTAGTTGTCGTAATAAATATTG
>JAISLW010000187.1 GCA_031277105.1 Planctomycetaceae bacterium
GATTTATTGTCTGAATTTAAGAAGGCTGAATTGAAGGACGTTAAAAAAATCGTCTTTACGACGCGGACTCAAACAAGCGAACATTGGTACGCAAATATCGGTTATTACGCCCACAACGAACACGTCGGCGATAACTTGCCCGCCCCAAATGAAGGCGGGAAACTTTGTATTTATAATATTGATACAAAACAAACCGAAGTCTTAATCGACGACAGATTAGGAATAGTTCGCGATCCTTGCGTGCATTACGACGGTAACAAAATTCTTTATTCTTACAAACCCGCCGGAACAAAATATTTTCATCTTTACGAAATCGATTTGAACAATAACAATAAAATACGCCGGATCACTAACGGCGAATTTGACGATATTGAACCGGTTTATACGCCGGATGACAAGATCATTTTTGTTTCAACACGGGCGAAGCGTTGGGTAAATTGTTGGTTGACGCAAGTTGCGATTTTGTACGGTTGCGATTTGAACGGCGACAATATTCACGCTCTTTCCGCTAATATCGAACAAGACAACACGCCTTGGTTTTTACCTAACGGGCAAGTTCTTTACATGCGTTGGGAATATGTTGACCGCTCGCAAGTTCATTATCATCATCTCTGGACAATGAATCCCGACGGCACAAAACAGATGGTATTTTTTGGAAATATGCATCCGGATAACGTGTATATCGACGCTAAACCGATTCCAAATAGCGATAAAATTGTCGCATCTTTTTCGCCCGGACACGGCGCTGTTGAACATACCGGCGCTGTTGGAATTATCGACCCGCGAAACGGTCCCGACGATCTGCGAATGGCAAAACAGATTACGGCAAAAATTGATTATCGTGATCCGTGGGCGTTTTCGGAAAATTGTTTTATGGCGGCGCAAGGGAATAGAATTGAGTTAATTGACGCAAGCGGCGAAACTCAAACGCTATTTCAAATTCCCGACGAATGGAAGAGCCACGCAAATACCGGCAAAGTAATTCGTGATAGATCGGAAGCCCGCGCTTCGTTGAGTCCTCTTTTGGTTCACGAGCCGCGTCCGCTTATCAAGCGTGAACGCGAGCGAATTATCACAAAACAAACAGACGAATCCAAAACAACCGGCGAGTTGACGCTTTTGGATATTTATAATGGTCGCAACATGAAAGGCGTAAAACGGGGCGAAATTAAAAAACTTTTAATTCTTGAAACGTTGCCGATGCCGATTCATTACACGGGCGGAATGGAGCCGATGACTTATGGCGGTTCGTTTACGTTGGAGCGGATTGTTGGTACGGTTCCGGTTGATCCTGATGGTTCGGCGCGTTTTGAGTTACCGGCAAAACGGGCGTTTTTCTTTGTCGCATTGGACGAAAATAATTTGGCAGTAAAACGAATGCAATCTTTTTTAACCGTAATGCCTGGCGAAACAACTTCGTGCGTAGGATGTCACGAGGAAAGAACGGCAGTTACAATTTTACCCAAAATGCCGTCTGCAATGAAACGTTCCGCAAGTCCAATAACAAAAATTACCGAAACCGTAAACCGACTTGCTAAAAACAACAACATTAAAAACGCCGCCGCTGAAAACACGACTAATGAAAACATAACTAATGAAAATGCAATTCCAGATGTTATTGATTATCCGCGTGATATTCAACCTGTATGGGATAAATATTGTGTTGAGTGTCATAGTTCGGAAAAGCGTGAAGGGCGTTTTAATTTAAGCGGCGACAGAGGAGTGATGTATTCGATCAGTTATTCTAATATTATGGCGAGGACGCATAGCGCTTTGGAGAATAATCGTTATGGTAAGGAGACGTTGGTTGCGGACGGCAGGAACAAGCCGCTAGGAAATTATCCGCCGCGAACACTTGGCAGCGCCGCGAGTGCAATTTACACAAAATATTGTCAAAAAGAGCATTACGGCGTCAATCTTTCGGAACGGGACAAGACGCTTGTTCGTCTTTGGCTTGATACTGGCGCTACGTATATTGGAACGTATGCAGGTTTGGGGACGGGCATGATTGGCGGTTATTCGGTGAACATGCTTGACCGTTCTGATTTGAGTTGGCAGGAAACGAAGGCGATGCAAACGGCGTTAAAAAATAATTGCGTTTCGTGTCATACGCAACAAAAACAGTTGCCGACGTCTGTTTCGGATGAGATACGGCATACTTGGTGGATTTATCCTAATGATCCTAATGACAGTCGAAGAAAATATTCGCGGCATTTGTTTTTTGATTTAACGCAACCGGAAAAATCAGCGTTATTGTTGTCGCCGTTATCGAAGGAGGACGGGGGTTATGGTTTGTGTGGAAAGGATATTTTGAAAAAGGGCGATGAAAATTACAAAACAATATTGGCGGGTATTGAGCGTGCCAAAGTGCAACTTGACAAAATCAAGCGATTCGACATGCCGAATTTCCAACCGCGACCTGAATATATTAGGGAAATGAAGCGTTTTGAAATTTTGCCAAAAGATTTTGACCAAACAACGCCGGTAGATTATTACGACCTAGACCAAAAATACTGGAAATCCCTCTGGTTCAAAACAGAATAAAAGAAAACTCTAAAAACTAATTGTTTATTTAACCGCTGAGAACACAGAAAAAAACTTGTCCGCGATGACGCGGATAATTGCAGATGATTTTTGAAAACACAAAAAAAACGTAATCATTCACGGTAACAAGTTTAAATCGTAAAGGTGCAATGTATTGCGTCTCTAGTACAGTTGATGATTTTTCAATCTGTTAAACGAATCTCCGTGAACGGGTACAAAAAAAGCGGGATTTTTTGCGCAATTTTATTAGTATAATTGCGCAAAATTATGATTGACGTTTTGGGTTATATGGATTAACATTACAAAACAATGTGTTTCATACGGTTGTCGAACGATTCAAAATGTACAAATATGAAATTGGTAATCAAATATACCTCATTGGAATCCATTTTAGTTTTTTTAAATTCTCTGATAAAACAAGGAATAAAATTTTATGAAACGTTTAATTGTGTTATTTTTAATTTTTGTCAATTGTTCTGTTTTTGCATACGGAAATGATTCGTATCGGATTTTTCCATCGGAACAATTCAATCTTAACAAGGTAACAACAAACGGTATTGATGTAAAATTTACAGACAATGCGTTGGTTTGTCAGCAAGCGGTAAAAGGTGATTTGCCTCAGTTTGCAATTGATGTTACATGGGATATCGAAAAATATCCTATTCTCTGTGTTGAAGCGGAAAACCTCAATCAAAATGCGTTGGTTCGTTTTTATTTGAAACTTAATCCGCAACAAAAAAACAACCAGATTGATCAACAACCTTATCTTGATATTTCGGTAGGAGAAAAAGTACAAAAAGAAATTTCTTTTACCGATTCCTACCTTAAACAAGATGTTCTTGAAAAATTAAAAGGAATGCGCGGTTATCCTGGCGATACCGTCCGACGGCGCTACGCAAAAACAAATTCCGTAAATGGAATTGTTGAACAAATTGTTTTTACTATGTACCAAAATAGTTTACCGCGAAAATTTAAAATAACAAAAATCGAAGCCATTAAACTAAAAGCAACGGATAAACCGGATTTTTTGAATTATTCATCGGAAAAATTCTTTCCGTTTATTGATTGTTACGGTCAGTTTATTCATTCCGATTGGTGCGGTAAAACACATTCCGATACGGATTTACAAAATTCGTATAAAAAAGAGCAGACGGACATTTCCGCTCATCCGGGACCTGACAACTGGAATCAATATGGCGGTTGGACGAAAGGACTAAAACAAGAAGCAACCGGATATTTTTATACAAAAAAGATTGACGGTCAATGGTGGCTGGTTGATCCTGAAGGTTGTTTGTGGTGGTCGCACGGTTCTGTTCGTGTTACACCGTCTTGCGCGGTAACACCGCTCGACGGACGCGAATTTTACTTCGCAGAACTTCCAAAACCCGAAACAGATTTTGCTCAATTTTATAAAACTTACGACGATTCGCTTTATCTCTATTACGTCAAACGGAATATTCAGAAAACATACGATTTTTCCGCTGCCAATATTTACAGAAAATATGGTCAAGATTGGCGTATCAAATATGCGGAAATAACACATCGACGGCTTCGTAGTTGGGGAATGAATACGATTGGAAATTGTAGCGATGTTCATATCTGCCTGATGCGTAAAACTCCGTATATTGAACGGGTTGAACTCAAATCGCCTTTCATTGAAGGTTCGCGTGACGCTTGGTGGAAATTTAATGACCCGTTTCATCCTGAATTTCGTACAAATTTGAACAAACAACTTATTGAACGAAAAGAACGTCTTGATGATCCATGGTGTTTCGGTTATTTTGTCGATAACGAAATTGCTTGGGGCGGTTTATCCGACTTGGCAAAATGGACACTCCGCTCTCCATCATCACAGCCGGCAAAAATCGAATTTTTGAGACGATTAAAGGAAAAATACGGCGATATTTCAAAATTGAACGAAAATTGGAAATCCAATTATGCGGACTGGAATGTTTTGCTTCAGAGCATGGAATTACCGTCTGCCGGAGCCGAATCTGATTGCCGTGATTTTTCCGAAACAATAGCAGAAGCGTATTACAAAAATATCCGCGAAGAACTTAAAAAAGTCTCTCCGCAAAAATTGTACATGGGTTGCCGTTTTGCCGGAAATCATGCTCCGTTCCTTTCTATTGCAGCAAAATATTGCGATGTAATTAGTTACAATATTTATGCAAAATCGCTTGCCGATTTCAAATTACCTGATGGAATTGACAAACCGGTTATTATCGGCGAGTTTCATTTTGGAGCGTTGGATCGCGGTTTGTTCCATCCGTCTTTGATTCAAGTTAAGGATCAAAAAGAACGCGGCGAAGCCTATTACAATT
>JAISLW010000224.1 GCA_031277105.1 Planctomycetaceae bacterium
CGGAATGTTCCTTCTGATTTGCCTAAAACATATTTTACGGCAATTACGGTAACTCAAGAAGGTCAAAAATTGGCGAATGCCAATGTTACATTAACGCCAATCGATGGCGGCAAATGGTACGCTAGCGCAATAACTGATCCGTCAGGCGTTGCCGTACTTACGACGCAAGGTCAATATTCCGGCGTAGCGCCTGGCAAATATAAAATCCTTGTAACTAAGCGTGAAGTTACATCGGCAGAAATTGCTATTCCAGACCCAAACGCCGATCCCGAAGGCTATTCAAAAGCCCTAGAAAAAGCAAACGCAACAAGACAAGAATTCGATCTAGTCGATCCAATTTTCGTAAAAGTCGAAACAACTCCAGAACAAATTGAAATCACAAAAGGAAAAAACGAAAAAACTATCGACGTAGGAAAAGCCGTAAAAATAGAGATAAAATAATTTGAAAGAACGCATCCGTCGCGTCTGCGATCCTGAAAAGCAGGCGAGACCGCCGGATCGCGGGCGTCTCGCCTGCATTTTGCCGCAAGGCAAACAAAAAGGCGGTTGAGATGTAACTTCGGGCAAGTTCTAAAAACTCATTTGTTCAGGTAGGCGGCTAAAAAAATTAAACACTGCACCGAAACGCCGCAGTAGAGTTTATTACGCCAATAAATTTTATTAGTTCACAACGTCTAAAATATATATTTTAGGCTTTATGAATTATTAAAATTTAATAATTATTTTGTGCGTATTGCGGCGTTTCGGCGAAACACCGCCTACCTTTTTACAAAAAAATGAGTTTTTAGAAGTTCCCTTCGCTCATTAGCGGTTGAGTACAACCGCTTGCAGGCGTTCCGCCTGCGATCCTGTGATGCAGGCGTTCCGCCTGCGAATCTGGTATTTTTTGTAACAATAAATATTTGTCCCGCTAGGGACAATATGTTGGTAGAAAAAAATGATACGAATTTTTAGCGTCCCGTTAAGGACGCAATAATGGTGAAGGTTGTATTGACATGTTGTCCCTAGCGGGACAAATATATTTTGACCTTGTTTTTCTACCAACATGTTGTCCCTAACGGGACAGAAATGAATTTTTAGAGACGTCCAGATATTAAACCTCGTTCATTTGCGGTTGAGTACAACCGCTTGCAGGCGAGACGCCCGCGATCCTGGGATGCAGGCGAGACGCCCGCGATCCAGCTGGCGATTTTTTGTAACAAAAATTCGTTATCGAGTTTTCTAAAAAAACTACTCCCTATCCCCTACTCCCCATCCCCTACATCCTAAACCCCTAAAAATTCCGTGAACGGTTATTTTTTTCTTAATTCTTCGTCTAATTTATTTTCATTTTTTATTCTTTCATGTTCTTTTAATTTTGCTTTCCACGTTGTTTTTTTATGGTCTTCAAATGTTTGTTTTTGATATAATCTTTTTGCGATTTTTGTTATTTTTATATTTCGGACGTCAAAGTTTGAATTTTCAGTTGGCAGATGAAATTGTATCGTTCCCGTTTTATGAAACTCATTTTTTTCAGGCGGTGCGTAATCTACAATTTCCTTGCCGTCAATACTATCACGAGCGCTTACAACAACGACGGTTTTTGGCAACTTACTTTTATCAGTCATCTCACAAACCGCAACTCCATTTACCCAAGTTTGAAACTGTCTATCAACAGCAACAAGCGTGAAATAATTCCATTGCATATCTTCGGCGCCTACAAAACGCCCGCTCTTTTTGCCGATAAACGAACCCGCATCAATTGCAAAAAAATTATCTCGGTCATTGCGAGTCGGGAAATTTTGTAACGATAATTCATACCCCGTTTTCTCTTCTCGCGGATTCGCCCTAAAAAATAATCCGGCTTTGCCATAAACATTGTTAATCTTATACTCAAATTGCAACACAAAATCCGAAAATAACTCAATTGATTCCACTACTCCGGGACCGCCGCGAAATTGTATCGCCGTATTAGCCGCCGCTACCGTGAATTTTTCACTGCGTTTATAACGCCACGCAACGTCAACGTCAATTCCATCAAATAACGAAATCGAAGAAGCCGGTCGCCAAATTATATTGCGAAACCGCGCCTTGCCCCGCGTTACCAAAAGCCCAATATAACCTCGCCCCAACGGCGCAGCATCTATCAACGTCGTCGGCAACTGATTGTCAATCGAACACGAAATTACGCCGCTATCACAACTAAATCTCACACGCTGCCACATTTCTTTTGTTTCATTTTCGGACTCGTTTACGTTTTCGGGATTGTTTTTATTCATTGATTCAATTTGTTCGCTATCAAGTTTAACGCGCCCTAATATAGTTCCGCGCGGTCGCTTGCTATCAGACGATTTCAAAACAACCGCATAACACGACGAATTCAAATCGCGCGGATTAGGCGACGTTCTATACAGAAAAAAAACCTCCGCTTCTTTATCCGCACAAAATTCAAATACTATCGTAGAATCGCCGAATTGATTAGTCGTGTACAACAAACCCGGATAATAAGGATCACTACAGATTTCGCCGTTCTCTACCGTAAAACGCCCGCCGCCATAAAAACCTCCGTCTTGAACCCGCCACCCGAACAGCGTTTTACCGTCAAATAAATTACACCAGCCGTCTTCAAGATAACGCTGCGATAACTGCGCCGCCGCATCAATCCGAAAAATATCAGCGCCCTTCAAGGCTTCCGCTTGACGGATTATAAATTGTTTACGGCGATCTATCCGCAACGAAATCGCCGCTATTTTATCTGATTTATTTTCTACTTCGTCGTTTTTCATTAACGCCGCCAACTCACGCTCCCATTTTGCAATAAGCGGATCAGACGTTGACGCCGACAAATTGCCGTCGCTGAAAATCGGATCGCGCAACGCCGTAATAATTCCTTCATGCGAGTTCTGCTTTTTTGTAACGGGATTTATAATTTTTGCACTGGGCGACGTAATTTTTTCAATAACAATTAATTTTGCGAGATCAGTTTCGTAAAGTTGCTGATCGGGATCATAGTCGAAAATAAGACTTCGGAATCGCAACGATTCAGACGATTCATTTTTTGAGTTCGATTTTTGCTCTTTTTCGATAAGAACATGATTTCGCGTTCTGCGATTAAGTTGATCGGACGATGAATTATTCGAGTCCAAGAAAATATCGCGTCCTGTATTGTAAGGCGCAATTGACTCAATATTACTTAAATTAGAATTTGATTTTTGCGGCGCTTTTGGTTTTGGTTCGTTTGTACTTGGCGGCTTTTTGTCGGAGGTCGCGGGCTGCGACGGCGGCGCCATAAATTTTTGCAAAACCGAATAAGGATTAGAAGGCGATTTCGTTGAAGAAGACGACGGCGGAGAAGACTTAGACGAAGACGGTAAATTAGAACCCTGCGAAAAAACTAACGTTAAACCAGACAACAAAAAAATTATAAAAAAACTTATAACAAAAAAATTAAATAAATATTTCATATTAAAATCGTATTTGAATTTCAACAATAAAAGGATTAGGGAATAGAGGGTAGAACTTTTTTGCATTACAAAAAACGTAACCGTTCACGTAAATTTAAGCAAAAGATTTTAGGTGATAGGGCGTAGGTTGTAGCGTGACTATTTTCGTAACAATAAATACTTGTCCCGCTAGGGACGCCATGTTGATAGAAAAAATGATACGAATTTTTAAACTGTTCGTACTTTAATTTGCGATTTACATTTGCCTGTCTAGTTTTCGGACGGCAGGATTTGACGCTTTTCAATCGTCGCTGAAATTCAAGTACTAGCAGTAGCGTCCAGCTAAGGACGCAATGACGGTTAATGTTGTATTTACATGTTGTCCCTAGCGGGACAAATATATTTTTTGACCTTGCTTTTCTACCAACATGTTGTCCCTAGCGGGACAGATAGGACAAATATTTATTGTTACAATAAATCTATCCCCTATCCCCTATCCCCTAAAACTCTACGCTTCTACAGTTTCGTGAACGGTTACAAAAAAACTACACCTTAATCTCTACCTATTGTTTTTTGTTATTTTTGAATTTAATATCGATTAGGGTCATTTTTCTTTCGATTGTAATCGTAACAATGCTGTTTGGTTCTGTTTGATTTATTTGTTCTTCTACCGCTTTAATCGACGGCGTGAGGCGATCGTTTATCATTACGATTAAATCGTCTGGTTGCATGCCTAATTTTGCCGCTTCACTTTCTGGTTTTATAGTTTCGACAAAAGGCGGCGTTCTTTTACTTACCGGCGTAACTAACAAAATTCCCCAATCTTGAAATTGATGAATTGTGTCCTCCGGTATCAATTCAACTTTTGCTTTCATTAGTTCTGGATTAACAAAAGTCGCTTTGTTTGCGGCATTTTCAATTAGTTGCTTAACTTTATCACGTAACGCAAAAGTCGGAATTGCAAAATTTAACCAACAATTATTTTCACTGTTCATCAACTCTTTACCCAACATTCCAATCAACTTTCCCGTTTTAGCGGAAACAAGCGCGCCGCCGCATGCGCCGGGATTATTTGTCGTTATATCAACGACGAAAATTTCGCCTCGATACGGCGTTTCAAATACGCCGCGCCGCGCTTTAAGCGTCGTTCTTGCGGCGATAATTCCTTGTTGTATTGTTGCCGCTTCGTTGCCTTCGGCGATATTAAACATATTCGACGCCGCCAAAACCGGATCGCCAACCTTAACATCATCGCTAAACCGCCCGCCTAAACGCTCAACATTGTCGCCGCCGCTATCGACTAATTCCGCCGCAACGCCGCTGCCGTTACCGCCGCCGCTGGAAACGTCAATATTGCCGCCCGCTAAATTCGTATTTTTTTTGTCAATAGAATTGAGATCAAAAAACGGTAAATTTTTTTCTTGAATTTTTAATAGCGCAATTTCCATCAACGGGTCGCCGTTGACTTGGGCGGCTTCGTATTTTTTACCTGAATCGAGTACGACCGTAATCGAGTCTGTTTGCAACGACGGCGTAATTGCGGTTAATATATGTCCGTCCGGCGAAATGATTATTCCTGATTGATAGCCGTGCATTCCGGGAACTCCTCCGGCGCCGTAAATTTTTACTATTTTTGGCAATATATCTGAAATTACATTGTTTGCCGTCAATGTTACGTTGCCTTTTAACTGTTCGTCCGCTTTAGCCTTATTCGCCGCAATCCCGCCCTTGAGTGCAAAAGGTATTTTAGTTGAATTATCATCTAATACGAATACTCCAAATGTCAAACGACCGCATCGGACTTCCATTTCACGCTTGCCGTCAACTTGGTTAAATAAGATTTCACAAGGCGATTCTAAAGCGTCTGCAAACATCTCAATTTGGGCAAGTTCGCCGCTATCAGAATCGAAATAAAATTTTATATCATTATTTATCTTCCAATGCTCGACGACGCAAACGTCGTATAATTTGTCTAATTTTCCTCCAACCGGCGCCGTGCCGAGATACAAAAATTCGGCGTCCGCAATTGCGTCATTCAATGCAATTTGCCTGCAAACATACAGCGCCGAAAACAAGCCGCCCGAACCTCTCGGCAATTGATAAAACGCCGTCGCCGCCATCAAAAACGCATCCGTCCGCTTCATTTGATCAACGTCCCAAAAACCGCCTTCGACCGGAAGTTTGTATGTTATTCCTTTATCGTCTATCGTGAAATCAAACGTTTCAACTCTGTCGCGAATTTTACCGGAAAATTTCCACGCTTCTTTTGATTTAGCGTTGAAAGCGGCTCGCCATTTTTTTAGAACTCTATCGCGCTCGATACGGTTAAAATAGAAATTTGCGTAACCGCGTTTCTTTTCGTAATACGGTTTAATTGCGTCTGAAATGAATTGCTTACGTTGCAATACTTTTACTTTTTTTCCGTCTATTTCGATTTCGACTTCTTGAAATCCTTCAGGGATTTCGTTATTTTTTTTATCGTCTGCATTTTCGTTACGTTTATTTTTTTCTGGAATTTTTTTATTATTATCTTTTTCGTTTTTACGTTTTTTTTCTTGTTCTTCGAGTAATTTTCTAAATTCTGGTTTAACGATAGGCGGTTCGATCATTTTTTCCGTCATTTCGATTAGTTCCGCTTCGCTATGTAATCCGCTTAACCTGACGGAAATTTTGTAACGTTCATTATCGTTTCCGCGTACAGTTACCGGCAACCGCCAACCTTTAGGAAAAATACCGATCAAGTTCTTAAACGTATTAGCCGAATCAACAGTGCGTCCGGCAAATTGCACCAACTCGTCGTCATAACATAACCCAGAACGATAAGCGTCCGATATTTCACGCACGTCGTCAATCTTGACGCGACCGTGCGTATCCATCGAAACAACAGCATTCATCGTAGCATGATCGACAATACGACCGCTTTTAAGAACGCCAAGAAAATACCGAACTTGATTACTAGAAATTGCGTAACCGATGCCAACATTCACGCGACCGCGTTTTTCAAAAGAACATCTTCCATTTACGCCTATGATTTCGCCGTTTTCGTTAAACAGAGGACCTCCGCTATTGCCCGGATTAACGGCGGCGTCTGTTTGAATGCAATCCGTATATTCAAGAAAAGTACCGCTAGGAAACTGATAACGATGCACGCCGGAAACTATACCGCGAGCAACGCACGGATTCAAATCAACCGCTAAAAGAAACGGGTTGCCCATACTGTACGCAGATTCGCCAACTTTAACTTTATCGCTATCGGCTAATGGAGAAAATGGAAAATTATCGCGTCCGAGCAACTTTATCAACGCCAAATCGCCAACAGGATCAAGCCCGACAAGTACGGCGTCGTAAAGTTTACCATCCGCCATGCCGCATTTCATTGATGGACCGCAAGGTTGTACGACGTGAAAATTTGTTATTGCGTAACCGTCGGGCGAGATTACAACGCCGCTACCGCCCCCTGCTTGACCTGCGGGATCAGCGGCAAATATTACAATAGTCGATTTATAAGACTGCTCAAGACGAGCGTCAAATATAACGCTCTCATTGACAGCGACCGTATCAGGTTCAGCATTAACCGAACACGCCAAAAAAATTAAAATGTAAACAACAAATATTAAATCAAAAATTAAATAAACTCTTCGCATAATTTTTAAATTAGTGTAAATTTTTGGTAACTATTGGGCGTCTCTAAAAATTCATTTGTCCAGGTAGGCGGCTAAAAAAATTAAACACTGTGCCGAAACGCCGCATTACGGTTTACGACATCAATAAACTTTAATATTGCATACGTCTAAAATAGACGTATTTTAGGCTTTAGGAATTATTAAAATTTATTGGTAACATAAACTCCATTGCGGCGTTTCGGCGAAACACCGCCTACCTTTTTACAAAAAAAATGAATTTTAAAGATACCCTAATACTGATTGCCCTGATGGAGCGAAAAAATAATACGTTTCAGCCCGCCGCAACACGCAAAATTAAACTTGCCTGCCAATAACTCGCCCAAAAAAACATAAAAAACAAAGCCGACAAAATCAAACCTTAAAAATAATAACAAAATCCAAAACAAATACAATACGCCAATTCGACCAAACTCCACAACAAAAAATCGCTAATAATACAATTTCTACAACCGTTTTTTTATTTAAACGTTGAGAACTCTGATAATAATTTTTTAAAAATATTTTAAATCAAAAAGGCGTCTCTAAAAATCCATTTTTGGAAGAAACGATCAGTCATTCGATGCTTCTCTAAAATTTTAATACGCTTTTTAACAAACTTAATTTCTACCTAATTTTTCTGAACAAAACAACATCAGTAGAAAAATTATAAAATAAACATTCTTACCTCATTAAAATAAAATCATAATGGCGTCTCTAAAAATTCATTTGTTTAGGTAGGCGGCTAAAAAAATTAAACACTGTGCCGAAACGCCGCAATGGAGTTTATGTTATCAATAAATTTTAATATTGCACAACGTCTAAAATATATCTATTTTATACGTTATGAATTATTAAAATTTAATAATTATTTCATACGTATTGCGATGTTTCGGCGAAACATCGCCTACCTTTTTACAAAAAATAAGTTTTTAAAAGTTACCTTATGTGTTTTTGTTTTTGGTTAAATTGCGGTTGACATAGTTTTATAGTAACGTTATACTTCTGCGTCAATTTTTTTTGCAATGATATAAGAGATAAACGGTATAAGAGATATACGCGTTGTTTTATAGAATTTTGGCGAATTGATAATTGATATTGGTGATGCGGTAATTTAGTTTAGCGTGTGAACGGTATAAAAATTTTTATGAGAGGTTTATTTAATGCGAATAGGGGTTCTTTGTAGCGGCGGCGATGCGCCGGGTATGAATGCTGCGGTACGTTCGATAGTTCGGACGGCGATAGTTTGCGGCGACGAGGTTTTTGGTATCAAGCATGGATATGAAGGTATATTGAATGAAGAATTTTATATAGCGAAAGATGGTACGCTTGTGATGGGGCTTCGTTCTGTTTCTGGGTTGGGTCGTCTTGGCGGTACGATTTTGCATAGTAGTCGTTCAAAGCGATTTCAGACGGCGGAGGGCGTTTTGCAAGCGGCTAAAATTTTGCAAAAATATCGTTTCAACGCACTAATAACTATAGGCGGCAATGGCACGCTTACTGGCGCTAGCGAGTTGGGCAAGGTGTGGGACGGTCAAATAATAGGTTTACCAGGTACGATAGACAACGATTTACTTGGCACGGATTATACGATTGGATTTGCGACGGCGGTTGATACGGCGGTTGATGCGGTTGACAAGTTGCGGGACACGGCGGGCAGTCACGATTTAATGTTTTTTGTCGAAGTAATGGGACGGCATTGTGGAGATATAGCATTGGCAACTGCAATAGCATCAGGGGCGGAAATCGTTTGTTTGCCGGAGGAACCGGAGACGCCGGAGGATATTGTCGCCAAGTTAAAAAGGATAAAAGACACGGGTAAGGCGTCTGTTATTGCGATTGTTGCGGAGGGATGTCAAAAGGGCGCTGTTGAAATGCAACGTATTCTAAAGGAAGCGGGGAATCCGTTTGATAGTAGGGCGGTCGTATTGGGTCATATACTTCGCGGCGGCTCGCCGATAGCGCTGGACAGAATACTAGCGTCGGAGTTAGGAAACTTTGCCGTCAGCGCAATAGTACAAGGCGAAACAGGAAAAATGGCAGGAAAAATACGCGGCGAACTTACGCTCACGCCTTTTGAAGAATGTATAAGCGGACACAAAAAAATCAATAACGAACAATTAAGATTATTACAAGTCGTCGCAAGTTAAAAAAACGTAATTATTCAATAGCCGTATTATTTTTTGTAATTATACCTGCTCGTACTTGAAATTCATTTGGGCGTCTCTAAAAATTCATTTTAGGTAACTTCTAAAAACCAGTTTTTTATTTAAGCGCCGAGTTCACAGAGAATAATTTTTTAAAAATATTTTAAATCAAAAAGTCAATTATAGTATTAAATAACGTTTTGATTTCAATTAAAAATTTCCTCTGGATTCTCGGTGGTTAATAAAAATAAATTTGTGGTTTTTAGAAGTTTCCTAAAATGAATTTTTAGATAAGCCCTTGATTATTAGAGATACTCAAATGGAGTTTTAAAGATTGTCATTGTTTATTTTCATTTCCTTATTTTATTCTCCGTTTTACTCTCTCGTTTTACCCCCCCGTTGACGGTATTTTGATCGGTGATATACTTTCGCGACCATTTGGGAATTACACAATTATTCCGGTCTCGAATTCTGGAGCGATTGAGTTTTTTTGATGGGTAAATAAAATTTTGAATTATGATTGTTGTTGATTATTTTTTGATTCAATAATAATTTTGATTTGATAATGGGGAGTGAGAAAAATTTTTTTTGCTTGCTTTTTTAAGGTTTTTTTGATATTTATGAAAAAATTTTGAAAAACGAGTTACCCCCCCATTGTGTGAATAATCATTTGAGATATAATTTCGCACGTTGTTGATTTGACGTGCAAACGAATTGATTTTTGAGGCGATTGTTTTTGAAAATTGATTTTTTTGTATGTTTGATTGATAACGAGTTCTTTTAAAATTAGGTAGTGATGAAAACGGCAGGTTGATAGAAATGTCGTTAAGGTTATTTTGGGCGTGCGATCTTTTTTTGTGCGTTTGAGATAATTTTATAGCATGTTACTATTGGCCAGCTCATAAAAATTTTGACGAATTTTTGTGAACCCAAAAAATCCAATGAGGATTGGTAAATAATAAAAAGTCCTTAAATGATGACCATCATTTAAGGCAACCAGAGAGCGATCTCTATCAGTTTGAAATTAGCCGTTTCTGCAAAGGAACGATTGCTATATGAAATAAATTGAAGGGTTTGATCCTGGCTCAGAATGAACGTTGGCGGCATGGATTAGGCATGCAAGTCGTACGG
>JAISLW010000234.1 GCA_031277105.1 Planctomycetaceae bacterium
GTTTTAAAAAAATTTGATCAACAGATTACATGGATTAGAAGGATTATTTTAGGGACAAGTGGGACAATGTTGCTAAACTTTGATTTTATGATTATTGTAATTTTATACAAATCACACAACATAAATCATAGTTCAGACAACTTGCAGGCGAATGGTTGCGATCCTTCAGACGATTTTTTGTTACAAAAAACAGTTCTCTAGTTTTCTAAAAAACTACTCCCTACAACCTAACATCCTATCCACTAAAACTTGGCGCTTAAATTTTCGTGAACTGTTACGATTATTTTAAATTAGAGATATTAACCCTTCTTGTTGAAATTTGAAATTTAACTACAATTTTAGGCTTGTTTTTACGTATGTTTTTTAGAATGATACTAAATTGTATTTTTTGAATAACTGATTTTTTATTCCGAAATTTTTTTTGCGAGGGGTTTTGATTTGTCTGATAATTTATCGATATTGGTGATTGACGACGATGTTAGTCATGCGGAGGTAGTAGTTGCAAGTCTTGAAAAACTCAATGCGGATTGTTTGGTTGCATACTCGCAGCGCGAGGCGTTATCAATGCTTGGCGCTCGTTACTTTGACGTGATAATAACCGACCTTATGCTTGAGAATCCAGACAGCGGCATAGAAATACTTAACGTAGTCAAACAAGTCTCCGAAGAGACCGAAGTAATAGTAATGACTGCGCATAGTTCTGTTGAACGTGCCGTTGAAGCGATGCGGCGGGGCGCTTTTAATTACCTGCAAAAACCGCTTGACTTAAAACAATTACGGACGATTACGGAACGCGCGGCGGAAAGTTCGCAATTACGGCGTATAAATAGAGAGTTGAAGCAGCGTCTTGATGAGAAGTTTGGATTTAACGGCGTTATTGGCAATAGTTCGCAGATGTTGGCGATTATTGACAGATTGAAACGCGTCGCGGCAACGGATGTTACGGTTCTTATTCAAGGCGAAACAGGTACGGGTAAAGAACTTTTTGCACAAGCGACGCATCAAAATAGCCCGCGTAAAAATAAACCGTTTGTAGCGTTAAATTGCGGCGCTTTGAGTGAGAATATATTGGAGAGTGAGTTTTTTGGTCATGTTCGCGGCGCTTTTACGGGCGCTTTGGCTGACAGAGTAGGCAAGTTTGAATACGCAAGCGGCGGGACAATTTTTTTAGACGAAGTCGGCGATATGCCGATGTCAACACAAGTCAAATTATTACGCGTATTAGAAAACGGCGAAATTACTAGAGTAGGCTCAAACAACACAATAAAAGTAAACGTGCGAATATTATCGGCGACAAATAGAAACTTAGAAGAAGCGGTAGAATCAGGCGTGTTTAGGCAAGATTTATATCACCGCTTGAAAGTGGTAACATTACGAATTCCGCCGTTGCGGGAACGTAAAACCGATATTCCGGTTTTATTGGATCACTTTTTGAAGTATTTTTCGGAGCGGTACTCAAAGAAGTTTAACGGAATAACTCAACGAGTTCGGCGGATTCTTTTTGAATATGATTGGTTGGGCAATGTTCGTCAATTGCGGAATGTTGCGGAAAGTATGCTGGTTGTGGATTATGACGGGATGATAGATATAGATGATTTGCCGGAAGAGTTAGGCGGCGTGTTGACTTTCGCAGGCGGCGACAATAACAATAATAACAACAATAGTAATAATGATATTAACGATAATTTTTGTAACGATAATGTTAAAATCAACAACAATGATAATGACAAAGTTAATATTAACGTCAATGCCAATGGAGATATTCGTAGCGACGATAAGGTTAGCGGCAACGACGACGGCGACGACGGCAGGGCGGATGTAGCGTTAAAGTTAGCGGGTAAAACGATGGCGGAAATAGAACGGCTTGCGATAATGCAAACGTTGGAATCCGTAAGCGGTAACAGAGAAGCGGCGGCTAATATGTTAGGAATAGGCGAAAGAACGCTTTACAGAAAGATCAAGGAATATATGGGAGGTTGAGATGCGTTGTCCGGTTTGTCATATAGACAATGATCGAGTTGTTGATACTCGGACGAGTGACGACGGCAGTGTGATTCGCCGTCGCCGTGAATGTTGTAATTGCGGCAAGCGTTTTACGACGTTTGAGCGAGTGGAAGTTACGTCGATTCAGGTTATCAAGAAGGATGGTCATCGAGCGTCTTTTGATCGAGAGAAGTTGCGTCGCGGTTTAGAGCGAGCGTGTTGGAAGCGTCCTGTTAGCGCCGATCAAATCACGACTTTAATCGCACAAGTCGAAGGAGACGTCAATTCCACATTTTATTCGGAGGTTGCGAGTCGATTTATAGGAGAACGCGTAATGTCGTATTTGCGAGAATTAGATCAAGTTGCGTATGTACGGTTTGCAAGCGTGTACTTACGCTTCTCAGACGCCCGCGATTTCGCACAAGAATTAGACGACATGATGAACAACACAAAAAATAAATTGCCAACGCCAGAAAAAAATCAAAGAAAAAAATAGAAAATATCTATACTGCTCGTACTTGCAATTCAGCGATTTAAAAGCGTAAAAGCCTGCCGCCCGAAAACTACACAAACGGCGATAAACGCAAATTAAAGCGCTAATAGTTTAAATAATTGTTAATTAGTTTCATTTATTTTGGAGGTTAATTATTATGGCGAAGTATATTAATCCTTACACGGATTTTGGTTTTAAGAAGTTGTTTGGTGAGGAGGCGAATAAGGATTTATTGATAGATTTTCTTAATTCTGTTTTGCCCGCTCACAACAAGATTGCAGATTTAACGTTTCGTAATACGGTTTATTTACCGAGTAATAATTTTGAGCGTCA
>JAISLW010000273.1 GCA_031277105.1 Planctomycetaceae bacterium
TTCTACTCCTTTTCAATTAAAAGGTTAAGTAAATTTTAGTAAAATTTATTGCGATAAAAAAATTTTCCATTGACAATCAGAAAATTAACACGCAATAAACAACAATTTTAAACTGTTCATACTTTATTTTTCGTTTACCTTCGCCTGCCTAGCTTTCGGACGGCAGGCTTTGACGCTTTTAAATCAATGATTTTCAAGTACGAACAGTATAATCGCAACAAAATCTAATTTCGCAAAAAACATTTTTGCGTAAGTTAAAAAATTAAATTCGTCGCAATTAAACCAAACACATTTTTTGTTACAAAAATTTGATCCACAGATTACAAAGATTAAAAAGATTATTTTAAAAAATCTTTCTAATCTGCTTAATCTGTGGACAAAAAAAATTGATCTTTTTTGATCACAATTTTTGTAACACGAGGGCGGTAGTATAAATCATTCTGCAAAATAACACAATACCAGTCTGTAAAAATTTTCAGAAAATTTTTTTGGATCGAAATTTTTTTTAGTGACAAGTGCGACATGAGGGACAAGTGGGACAATTTTTTTTGTAACAAGAAACTATTCTCTAAATCACAAATCCTAATTTTAAAAAACTACTCCCTAACCCTTAACCCTTATTTCCTAAAATCTGTCGTTTAAATTTTTGTGAACAGTTACGTCAAAACAAAATTGTCTGCGTCATTCTTGCGTAGTTTAAAATTTTCCGTACATTTCTTTTTGTTGAATTGCTACTACTTTTGATTTTAAAATTGATAAGGCGACGGCTTGGAATGCGGCGACCCAAAGCCACGTGAACCTATATCCATTATGCCCGCTGAAACCTAAAAATAACATTAAAATAACCGATCCCAACGTCGCCAACGAAACAGCATAACAATACTCGCACTCCTTGCCCATACCTCGCTGTTTCAAAAAACTACGACAACTCAAAATCTCAAAATGATTGGCGACATAACAAAACAAAAGCATAAGAAACGCAACCACGCCAAGCGTTCCCAACTCGCCAGGAATTTGACCATACAAAAAATGAGATAAAAAATTCTTGTCCAATGCTAACCCATGACAATCCGGTCCTACCCCCCATAAGGGCGAATTTTGCCAGTTTTGCAAACCGTCCCAAAAACCTTCAAGCCGCCCTTCCGCCGAAACATTAGCGCTCTCATTCACCGTCGGGTCCCAAATTGTCCTATAACGGTTCTTCAAATTTTCCGGTAACGCAACCCACAACAACGGCGCCCCCAACGCCATTAACGGAATCAACTTAAACCGATGCTTCGATAACAAAACTAAACCAACCAAACAAAGCCCCAACGTTACAAAAGAAGAACGCGACCCCGTAAGTTGAACACAACGTAAACTCAAAAGAATATACGATACAAAAAATAATACATGCCACTTCTTCTTAAGCAACAAAGCAAGCGGCAACAACATCGGTAAAAATATCACTATCGAAGCGCCAAAAGAATTAGGAGACCCCATCGTACTATCCACGCCAACCATACGAACCGTCCCCATCGCATAATCATACCTGCCACCCATAAACTCACGATACGAATGCAACATATAAATAAAAAAACATACTACAAGACCCGTTACAACTAAACGCAAATCACGCTCGCTCTTCACACTCGTCATCACCAGACCATAAAAAACAAGATACTTCATCCAAGATTGAAACGATATATTGTCAAATATATTCGTATAAGGACTCATCATCGTCGAAAAAAGCATCGAAAACGCAAAAAGACCTACCGCTAAATTAACCTTGTTCTCCAATAACTGCTTGCTAGACGCTGAAAACCAAGCAACAAGAACAACCAACATATATACACGCTCTATATGCAACATACCAAGCCAATACCACACCTCAAACGGACGATGCAAAAAAAGCCACATGTAACCTATTATACACCAAATCATTATTACTTTATGAAATTAAAGGAAGGAGGGAATTTCGGAAATTCGGAATTATTTTTTGTAGGTTAAATTGTCAAAAAATTATTTTTAAGGGACAAGTATGACTGGAGGGACAGGAGAGACAAAATATATTTAACAATAAAAATTTACTTTTCTCTTTTTTTGCGTAGTTCGGTCGATGAAATATTTTCTGTAAATTCGGATTCTAATACTTCATCGCAAAGACTTCTCAACATATCTGGAATATTCAGCGAATTTAACGATTCAGTAATATTGTCTCTCCTTCTTGCAAAGACCAAAAACCTACAATCATAATACGCAATTATCCTCAAAACATCATGCAAATGATGCGTGTTCCTATAATATTTACACACGTCCGCAAAACGCCGCAACGTGTCAGCGCCCACAATAAACGTAGCGCCGCGAAAAATCTCCGACTTCTCCTCAAATAAAGGCGTCTGCGTCAACCACACAATCTGATCCGAACACGCCCGCTCAATCTCACACAAACGAAACCACAAATCAATATAATCTACCATCGGCTTGTCCGTATTAGATATCGAAATCTCCAACGCAACCCTACACCCCAAACGACGCTCCGCAAAACGTTTCATGCCAAGATGACCCAAATGAACCGGATTAAAAGCGCCAGGAAAAATCGCTTGCATATATTCCGCATACCTGTTAAAAACACAATCCGCAGCCGAACCAACTTGCACATTATCACGCCCGCCCGATTTCAAATCCCCCTCTACGACTTCAACATCTTCACACAAAACCGAATCAGTCTGCACACAAGATGTTTGCAAAACGTCTGATTTCACTGCGGTATTCGCAACGGTATTTACAACGGTATTGGTAACTGCATTCGCAACGGTATCGGGCGTTTTATTTTCTGAATTTTGTTGAAAATATCTGATCTTACCTTGACTCCACAATACCGCTTTTGACTTGCCAAAAAATAAATCCAAAAGCAACGGCGACGCAACTACCTTTAAACTCTCAACCGTTTCGCCGGACTTTAGCGCCAACGGTATTTTCGCCTTCAAATCATCGCCCGCATTAGAACTATATTCAAACGCGTCAAAAAATTTATTGTCTAATTCCTTGACCGTTTCTACTTCCGCAACAACCTTGCCTCTCCACAATTCCAAATCATCGCACGCTACTCCAATCGCGCCCAATATTAAATCCGCGACCAAACGATCTTCTTCGTTACGCATCCGCTCGTCCTTGTTCAATTCTAGCGAAAACGCAAACGTACTGCGAAGCGTTTGAACCGCAACATAAACCCGATGCCCGCCGCGTTTTTCATAATTCGTAGCAAGCGAAACGGCGCATCCGACGCCGATCAGATTAGAAAAATCGTCGAGCGTAGTTTGATCGTGTTGTTGAATTTTGCGTCTTGACAAATTGATTTGCGAGTAATTGTTATTGGCGTAATGTAAATTATTGTCGTGTAAATTTTGCGTAAGATTTGTATTTGGGTTTTGATTATTTTTTCGAGTTCGTATAATTTTTATTGAGCGGTTGAAAGCGGTCATTGCCATTTGGCAGGCGGTTTGGCGGCAGCAGTATTGATCGGGCGTATAGCCGATGTAGTTGTGCATTGATTCGGGCGAGTAAGTTACGGTCGCTTCGAGCAACGTCGCTGAAATTCCGGCAAATGACAACAAATCGCCTAACACTTGACCGCCGCCGGTCAATGCCAAAACGATATGAGAATTTGATCTGTTGATGGATTGGATCAACGAAACCCGCCAATCGTGCGTTGGGTTAATTTGTTGATCGGTTTGGACTTGTATTGTCATTTTTTTCTGAATATTGATTTGGAGTATAAGTTAGGAATTATGCGAAGTTAAGGCGACGGGCAAATAAATCGGACAAATAAATATTGACGGATAAAAATACTATTAAGAATATCCGGCTAATTATAGTTTACAAAAAACGCAACAGTTCAATATTATCGAAATTTTTGCACAAAAAAACAAGACATAACGATTAAAGTCAGTCTTTAGAATAACAACCAGAATTATCGTTACAATTATTACGCAAATTGGACGACTCTAAAAGAAACTTCTAAAAATCACACAGATTTATTTTTATTAAGCGCCGAAAACACAGAGTTCACAGAGAAGAAAATTTTCAAAAATTATTTTACATACAACGTCAATTATAATATTCAATAACATTTTGATTGCAATTAAAATTTTCCTCTGTGTTCTTCTGTGGGGCGTCTCTAAAAATTCATTTGTTTAGGTAGGCGGCGTTTCGCCGAAACGCCGCAATAGATGTTAAGAATTATTAAACTTTAATAATTCTTAACATCTAAAATAAAAATATATTTTAGGCATTGTGAAATATTAATATTTATTAGCGTCTTAATCTATATTGCGGCCCAAAAAATAAACACAGCGGCGAAACATCGCCTACCTTTTTTGCAAAAAAATGAATTTTTAGAGACGCCCTATTGGTTTAATCGTTATTTTATTAAAAATCGTAAAAATATTAAAAATCGTAAAAATCATTATAGTTGTACTGTAAAATATCCGATTTAACTGTATGAGTTTTTTGGCGAATGCCTCAAATTGCGTTTTGCGCGCATGCGTATAAATTGATGTAATTTTTTTAATCGTCTATCGCTAAGCTAATTTTCGGTTTCGCCGTCTGCATTCAAATTGGAATACAACTTACTTTAATTGCCAAAATTCAAATGCGAACAGTTTAAATTATTCGACTTAAACTATTCAACCAACAAGATTGATTTACGCCTAATTAAAATCCGGTTTACGTTTTATTTTTAGCGATCCGGTTTAATACGGCATATTTGTAGAGGAAATTGAGGAAACGAGAAAACAATGACAAACGACCAAAATAATATAAATTCAGCGTTGAACGAATCATTTGTTACAGAAAATTATTCTGGGCAAATATTTCAAAATAGTTTTATAGACAATTTCTATACTAACGAAACCGAAACAAACGCAAATAATATTGCCGCTGAAAATAATTTACCGCAAGGAATAATCATCGCGCGTATGCCCGATTTAGGCGATTGCAAACCAATACTAAACGGGAACGCCGCAGATAATTCTTGTTACAATAATAATAACGAAACAATAAAACGTTACAGTTTACTCGATTCGTTAAACAGATTGACCGCACGATTTTTTGGGATACGCTCAAATTATAATGATAATAATTGCGCAAATGAAACAGATATTATGCCAAAATTAACGCCGCAATTTTATCGATCAAATATCGCTTTTTCACGTCTAATTATTGTCGGAATAATCGTCCTCTTTTGCGGCGCCGGACTAATCGTACAAAATCAAATGAATAAAAATGAAAACCCACAAGATACCGCCGCAACTCCCGAAATCGCCGCAAATAACGCCGAAAATACAACAAATAACGCCAATACCGAAAATGTTAAAACAAACAATTTACCGCATCAAACAAACGCCCAAACAAATAATAATATCACCCAAAATAACGCCCCTAATACAACAACAGCAATAAACAAAAATATCACAAATAAACCAGAACCACAACCAACAAATAATCCAAACAAAACAAATACCGAAAATATAAATCAAACGACAAATAAAAATTCCCTTTGGGACAGACCTGTAACTGATAATTATTCCCCTTGGATGAAAAACGGACAAATCTCCTTTGACAACAACGCCGAAACTCAAAATAACCAAAACAAAAATACACGAAACACTGAAACAAAAAATAACGTAATCACACAAACTAGCAACATACAAATTCAACAACCAAAATTATCAACGCCCTACCCAAACAATACAAACGCCCCTACATTGCAAAACGAAAATTATTACTACGAAACAAATTATCGTTACGCTAATCCCGCCCCAGAACGCGAAAAAGCAACGCCGCCGCCTTACGCAAACTCAAAATCAATACCAATAGCAAACTCGTTTCACATGCCGCCAATAACAACGCCGCAAAACGCCGCACAAGGAAAAATCATCGTAAACGAAACGCCGGATACGTACAGAAATTATTACAATAATCTTAACTTAAACGCAGGATTAAATAACGCACGCCCCAATAATTACCCATACCAAAATCAACCGCAGACAAACATAACACAACCGCCCTTGACCGCCGCAACATACGCCAACACATACCCAAACCAAGCATACCAAATAAACTCAAATTATCCGCCGACAAATTATCCGCCCCAAAATTATCCGCCAAATAATTACACAAACTATAACTATCCGCCAAACAATTACCCTAACAATTACCCAAACAACGCAACATATAACACACAAAATTATCCGACAACTTATCCGACAACTTACCCGACAACTTACCCGACAAATAATTACCCGACAAATTATCCGCACGCAAATTCAAGAACAAACCCAAATACACAATATTGATTACGCAAGCAAAATACTCAAAACATAATCGCACGGAAATTTTAAACTGTTCGCACTTGAGTTTGCGTTTACCTTCGCCTGTCTAACTATCGGGCGGCAGGCGAAAGTAAACCAAAACTCAAGCGCGAACAGTTTAGAAATTCCTAATATAACAAAAAACGAAAAACGCAGAAGTGAATAATAATCAAGCAACAACATTCAAAACGTCTTTAGCCGGCGCAGCTTTCATCTCGTCGAAAGGAAAAGTCTATAGATTGTTTCAAGACGACGACGACCCGACGCTAGGCAACGATTTTCTTTTAGACGATTTTGAAACAGATGAATTTGATCCCAAAAAATCTTACGCTAAAAATGAAATTACACAAAACAACATTAACAAAAAAATTAATGCCGAATCTAAATTTGAATCTAAACTTGAGACTAAACTTGAATCTAAACTCGAACCTAAATTTGAGTCTAAACTTGAAATAGAATTTGCGCCAGAAATAAAGGTTAATAACGTCAATAGACCAAATAATAAAAAATTAAAAATTCAAGTTGAAGACTCGCCAAATCAATTTGCGGATCAATTATTCAACCAATTGATGCGTTCCAATAAATCTGATATTAACGCATGCGAAATCAAAACGTCTGATGTTGATGAAATAGAGTCGTCTGGTTTGGGGTTTGAGGATGAGATTTATTCGGATTCTTCGCGGCGTTTTCGCGTAATTAGCGGCGATTGCGAATCTGCCGTCGCTGAATTACTAGCGTTAGAAACGCCTAAACCTATAATTAACGTACCGCAAAATATCCCGCCGCAAAATTTGCCCTTTGACGAAAAAATCAGACGTATTCGCGCCGTTACCGGAATTTGTACAAAATTTCAACCGACGGTTCAAGAAAAAATTATCAGTAACATCGATACAATTGCTAATAAGATTTTTAAATCAAAACTGTCCGTCGCAAAAAATAATTCGCCAATATTAAACGCTGAATCAAGTCAAGTAAATCAAAAAACATTTCGTCAAAATAAACCCGCCGCAAATTGCGCCAAAAAAAATTGCGATAAAACGGAAATTAAATTGTCGTCTTTTCGTCCGTTGAGAAATAATACCGCCTCTGATATTGTTAAAATTGTACTCGCAACAAAAATACCTATTTTAGATTCAGAACCGGATTTTTTTAATACGACGCCAAAAACAATTCCGTTTAAACCAAATCAAAAATATAACAACGCCGAAAAACAAATTAAAAAAAATAACAAAAATCACGAAAAACAAAACAAAAAACCAGACCGAATTATCGTTACAAATAATCACGAAACTAATTTTAATAACGACAACATTGAAAACGTTGACAACAATAACAACATTAACAGCGCCGAAAACATTAACAATATTGACAACATTAACAGCGCCGAAAACATTCACAACATTGACGGCGTTGAAAATGTTGGCGAGGTTGACGGTGTTGAAAATATTAACAGCGTTGACAACGTTGACAACGTTGATAATTTTGACGGTATTGGCGTTACTGACGGCGTTGTCAATACCGAGTATATTGACAATATAATACCTTTTCCTGTTTCTAGTTGCGAATGTAATATCAATTTTGATTTTGTTAGCGGCGATATAGATGCAATAGATTCTGGCGTAATTTTATTGCGTCGCGAGTTGTGCGGTTATGAGTTTCCGGTTTGGGTTGATGATTATATGGGCAAGGTTTGCGGTCAAGTTTCGGATTTGGGAGATCGTTTTATTGATTTTTTTAATTTGGGGAAGCGTATAATTGGCGTCAATGGTTGTTTTGCGGGCGACGGTTGTAGTTTAACAGCGGTATTTGCGGCGGTAGAGTTAGCCTTGCGCGGCAAGCGCGTTTTATTGATTGATGCGAATCGGCGTAATCCGGCGTTGGCGGATTTATTGAAAATTGACGGTATTTCTAAATTTGAAGTTGTTACATTGAAAAACAATCTTGACTTCCTGCCTGTTTTTGACAATAAAATTACAACTAATCCAAACGATAATTTTTGTAACGATAAATCACAAAGTTCTAACGGCGGCGATTATTTTGAGAGCGAGCGTAATTTATTCCGGTTTATTGGCGCTTTAAGTTGCGATTATGATTTCATCTTATTTGACGCAGGTTGTATTGCGGACGTTCCGTTTGGAGAATGCGTAAGTACTTGGCAAAATATGCTCGTAAACGGAATCTTTCTTGTCGTAAGCAAAAAAAATTGTCAATCAGTAAATTTCAACAATATCGCAAACCGCCTATCAGAACAACAAATAGAATTACTCGGAATTATGGTCTGTAGAGAATAATAAAGACAATGTACCCGTTCACGGAATTTTAGAATCGTAGAGTTTTAAACTGTTCGCACTTGAATTTGCGTTTACCTTCGCCTGCCTAGCTTTCGGACGGCAGGCTTTTACGCTTTTAAATCACTGAATTTAAAGTACGATCTGTATAGGGGATAGGTGATAGATTTATTGGGTATTTCTAAAAATTCATTTGTAAGGTAGGCGGTCGTTTCGCCGCTGTGTTTATTATTTGGTCCGCAATAGAGATTAAGACGCTAATAAATGTTAATATTTCACGATGCTTAAAATATATTTATTTTAGATGTTAAGAATTATTAAAGTTTAATAATTATTTCATATCTAATGCGGCGTTTCGGCACGGTGTTTGATTTTTTTAGCCGCCTACCTTTTTGACAAAAAATTGAATTTTTAGAGATACTCTATTGTTACGAAAATTGTCCCGCTACACCCTACGCCGCTACACCCTACGCCCTAACCGTTAAAATTTTTTTGCTTAAATTTCCGTGAACGGTTACGTATTTTTTTAATCGTTGCCTTTCATGTATGAGCGGCATAATTTACAATCCTGGTATTTCTAGTTTTTCGTTTTCTGCGATTTTTCTTAATTTTGCTAATGCACGGGCTTCAATTTGTCTTACTCTCTCTTTTGTAATTCCGATTTCAACTCCGACTTCATTTAATGTCAAAGGCGATTTTGTATGACCGATTCCAAAACGACTCACAATTATCCGCTGCTCGCGTTCATTCAACGTATTCAATAACATATCTACTTGCTGTTCTCGTTCAAATTGATAACGTTCCATTAATTGTAAATCACTCCGCTTGTCTATTGCCTTTTCCAATAGTTCATCTTCGTTCAAATGATACCTGTCTCTATGACGTTTTTCATCGGGTATTGTTCTTGCATAATTTCTCGTAATTGCCCAAGTTGCATAGGTACTGAAACGATTGCCTCGTCTGTAATCGAATTTTTCTACCGCCCTTAAAAGAGACAAATTGCCGTCGCTTACCAGATCGAAAAAATTACAACACGCTCCAACGTGCCGCTTCGCAATCGATACAACTAACCTCAAATTCGCCGCTACAATCTCATTCTTCGTCGCATTTGCCATCTCATACAACTCCTCAATCCGCGTCATTAGAACCGCCTTCGGATGCGTTGAATCATGTTTCGCCCGTAACATTGCCGCCTTGTACTTGATGTAATTCATTTTTCTAAACAGATGCACTTCCTGCTCGCTCGTTAATAACGGGATTTTATACAAACTCGAAATATACGGCAACACTCCCGATTCGTCGTTTGTCAATTTCGGCGTCTGCTCAACTTGCGGCGTATGCTCGTCCACAATTTCCACAAAATCCGGTTTCGCTACAAATCGTCTCGCCGAAGTTTGCACGCCGTAATTTTCATTTGCGAAATTGCCGTTTGCAAAATATTTTTCGCGGTCTTTTATTGTCATATTAGCCGCCGCCGTTGCCGCCGCCGCAGTCGCCGTTGCCGTCGTCGTAACCGGCGCCATAATCGCCTTTTCTTGTTCCCTCGTCAAACCATGAAACTCTGGACTGTCAATATACTCGAAATTGAAACCTGAAATTCTCGCCGCCCGCATTTGACCTATAGTTCTGTAAATACTGCCCCGCGTCCTGTTATAATTTTTCGCCAATTGCTCAATCGACGCTCCGCCGCAATACTTCTGAAAAATCACATACCGCTCGTCCTCGTCCAACGGCGTATGACGATTAGGAAAAATCTGAATGTCAACATTATTTTCGTCAAAAGACTTTACCGTATAACGCACCGTTTCAACAGAACGTTTCATATAACGCGCTATCCGTTTCGCAACTTCCGTAGGCGATAATTGCGACGACGAAAAACGACGCGCTAACTTGATAATCGACTCCTTTTCCTCCGCCGATAATTGACTAAATTTTTCGCCGCGTTTTATCCGATCTGAATCATTCGCCATAAAATAATCAAGCGAACTTTGCAAAAAACCTACGCGCTTCTTCCTGCCAAAAACAAATTTACGCGAAACTAAACCCTGCTTGCGCCAACGCGAAATCGTTTTACTGGCAACTTTGAATTTAGCGGTCAACTCTTCTATCGTCCACACTTTCTCACCGGCTTCGTCGGTAGCGACGTTAGCAGAATCATACAAGTCGTCGATCAAAAGAAGTAAATCATGTTTCAATTGTTTCCCGTTCAAAATCAGATCGGGATACATCTCCGTCTTAAATTCAGTTATGCTCATGCAGACGTGCATATACGAAAGGTCTTTAGCGTCGGAAACCTCGCGATATAGCGCTTCCGCTCGACGGCTTTGCTCTATCTTTTTTTCACGCGGGGCGTAACGTACCTGTTGATCACGTAACTCCCTTATAACATTTAACTGATAATTATGGTTCATGGTGAAACCCCCATAACGGACTTGGAAAAATTTTGCTTTCCTATCTTGCAACCTACTATATTCTTCCTTGATGTTGACGTTGTTCCGTCCTTGGGATTAATTTTGTTGAACAATTGCACGATGTTTTTTGTCCGACATGGTTGAATAACAAATACGACAAAACAACGCATAATATCAATTGCGTATTCGTTATTTTTTATCTGACAAGCATCCTGCCGTACCTAAGCCACCTTAAAATCCAGTAAAACACAATACGCAATATCATACGACCATGACCAATATTTAACCCAAACGCCAACAGCCATATTCCAATCGCATATCGCTGAATACTAAAGTGCGAACTGTTTAAAAGGTAAACTCTCTAAAACTATAATTTCCACTCTTGAAATTGCGGTTTAAAAAACGTAATTATTCAATTGTGGGTAAATCCTAAACGTATCATATTTGAAATTCATTTGATGCATACAGATCGTACTTGAAATTCATTGATTTAAAAGCGTAAAAACTTGCCGTCCGAAATCTAGGCAGACGGCGTTAAACGAAAATTAAATCGCTAACAGTTTAAAATTAGCCGTTAATATTATTGTTCTTATTTCTTGTCCGTATCCGTCGTAGGATTAAGCAACAACGCCGGCACCGGCAAGTCAAGCAACAATATCATTGCCCGTGTCGTCGTCTTGACAACGCTACGATAAAGATTATCCAACGTAACTTCATCAAGTAATTTCTTATTTAACGCATTACCCGAAATGTAAAAAATAACTTGCGACACCGGATAACTTATCCAAGTGCAAGCGTCCGCAAGATTGCCGTCCGGTACAAGCGTAAAATATAAATTAAGCATACTTTCAGTCGCTTGAATATTGTACTCTTCGTGGATACGCAAATAATATTCGGACGGGTCAATCAATTCGCGGAAAAGTATATTGCGACGCCAACTCTCAATTTTAAGCGGCTGACGCCTGAAATAATCCGTAACTATACGATAAACCGCATGCGCCTTGCCTGCCGGCGTACTCAATAAATCAGGCATCTCCTCAAGCAAACGTTCAACCGAAAGCGGAGGCTCTAAACTATGAGCCGCCTTGATCGCTTCCTCATACAAACCACCCTTACTGCCGAAATGATAATGAATACCGCCAAGATTAACTCCTGCTTTGTCCGCTATCATTCTGGTCGAAACGGCGTCGAAGCCATGCTCGCCAAAAAGCTCGCACGCCGCAGTCAATATCGCATTACGCGTCTCTAAGGCTGATCTAGACATTGCAATTCTCTTTCTCTTGTGTTAAGTAAGTCGTATGTTGACATTGAAACTTTAGGTATCGCTAAACTGTTCTTACTTGAAATTCTTCAATATAAAAGCCTACCGCCCGATATTTAGCAGGCGAAGGTAAACGCAAATTAAAGTACGAACAGATTAAAACCACGTGTCAAGTATTATTGTTAAGTTTTTATTGAACTAAATATTTCCGTTGCGCAAATTTTTCAGTCAAATTCACAACAAAAATGTAGGATTTTCCTAGTTCAAATTGCTTTTTTTGACCAGTTAATCATACTATTTTAGGTAAATGACTTGTAATAATAAATCATATAAACCTAAAAGACCGATCAATTAGGTCAATATCGCCACATTGACCTACTACGGAGTATTATAACAAGAAATATAAAATGTCAACTACCCATCACTGTCCACTACGCCGCACGCCGACAAAAAAATAAAACACTTTTAAACAAAATACAAGATTTTTTGTAATACGTAAAATAGATTAAATATATTAAAAATAATATCTTATAAAAAATACCAAAAAAAACAAAACCAATATTTACGCCAATACTAATTTTATCAAAATAACAAAGTGGACAATTTGTTTTTTCTGATAACCCAAAAATCAAGTTTTTTTCCAAAACAAGATCGACGCTTTGCTAATGAAAAAAATAAAGACAACTTCTAAAAAACTGGTTTTTATACAGATCGTATTTGAATTTCATCGATTTAAAAGCGTCAAAGCCTGCCGTCCGAAAACTAGGCAGGCGAAGGTAAACGAAAACTCAAGTGCTAACAGTTTAGAAATTCTATTTAGAATATTTGTGCGTCTCCAAAAAATTATTTTTTGGTCAAAAGATCAATCATTCGTTGTTTCAATATATTTTTTATAAAACCTCATTACCTAATTTTTTAATGAGGTAATGAGATTGTGGTTTATTTTATAATTTTTCTAATGAGTTTTTTTGGGTGAATGGTTTTATAAAGAAAAATGTAACCGTTCACAAAAATTTAGGCAAAAGATTTTAGGGGGATAGGGAGTAGCGGGACAGATTGAACAAATATTTTTTGTAACAGAAAACTCTATCCCTTAACCCTTAAAATCTAACATTTAACAATTACCGTGAACGGTTAGCGATTATTTTAGGGTTTGTCTTTCTGATATTGCGTCGGCTAACATTTCTTTGTTTGCGAATTGTAATTCGTTTCCGGTTGTTATGCCGCGTGCTAGTCTTGTTATTTTTATTGGCACGTCGATCAAGCGGTTAATAATATGTAATGCCGTTCCGTCACCTTCTACGGTCGGGTTTGTTCCTAAAATGATTTCTTTGAAGTTTCCTTTTTTGATTCGTTTAATTAATTCGTCGATACTCAACTGATCTGCTTCAACTTGATCTAACGGCGCAATTCGACCCAGCAACACGTGATATAATCCGTTATATTTACCGGTTTGTTCTATTACGATAAGGTCGCGTGATTGTTCGACGACGCAGAGCAAAGACTGGTCGCGCGAGGGGTCGCGGCATATTTCGCAAAGTTCTTGTTCGGCAAGATTAAAACATTTAGCGCAATACCGGACGTTTTCTTTAACATTACGTATTGAATCTGCCAATGCCAATGCGTCGTTTTTATTTATTTTGAGAAGGTGATAAGCAATTCGTTCTGCAGATTTACGACCTATACCGGGTAATTTTGCAAATTCTTGTATCATTTGTTGAACTGATTCTGTTAATTCAGACATAAAATCTCCTGATAAATTTATAACGAAAATTTAATCGCTAGGTTTTAGGGTGTAAGGTTAGGGGTTAGGTGTTAGGGGTTGTTGGGGGTATAGGGAGTAGTTTTTAGAAATTTAGAGAACAGTTTTTTGTTACAAAAAAAATTTGTCTGAAGGATTGCAGACATCTGGTCTGTGTTTCTTCAGGTTCGCAGGCGGAACGCATGCATCCCAGGATCGCGGGCGTCTCGCCTGCATGCGGTTGTACTCAACCGCTAATGAGCGAGGTTTAATATCTCAACCGCATTTTTGTTTGCCTTGCGGCAAAGTGCAGGCGGGACGCCCGCGATCCGTTGGTCTCGTCTGCATTTTGGATCGCAGGCGTTTTGCCTGTATTTCAGGATCGCAGACATCGCGTCTGCATGCGGTTGTACTCAACCGCAATTTAAAGTGCGAAAAGTATAAAAGCGTCAATGTTTGCCGTCTGATAGTTAGGCAAACGGCGGTAACCGCAAATTAAAGTGTGAACAGTTTAATAATCGACTTAAAATTTTATTTCATTTTATTTTTTAATTCGATTTCGGTCTCTTTTAAGTCGTGTTTTATCATATCTGTAACTAATTCGCTGAATGAGCGTTTTGGTTTCCATCCGAGAATATTTTTTGCTTTTGTTGCGTTTCCGAGCAAGTTATCTGTTTCGGTTGGTCTGAAAAATCTTGGGTCGATTTCGATGATAATTTCGCCGTTAATTTTATTTATACCTTTTTCGTTTATACCTTTTCCTTTCCATTCTATTTTTAAGTCGAGTTCGTTGAAAGCGATTTCGATAAATTCTCTTACTGTTCTTGTTTCTCCGGTAGCAAGCACGTAGTCGTCTGGTTTATTTTGTTGTAACATTAGCCACATTCCTTCGACGTAATCAGCCGCATGTCCCCAATCTCTGCTTGCGTCAAGATTGCCCACTAATAATTTTTTTGTCAAACCTGCTTTTATTCTGCAAGCCGTTCTTGTGATTTTACGCGTAACAAAAGTTTCGCCTCTAAACGGACTTTCATGGTTAAACAGTATCCCGTTGCAAGCGAAAATTCCGTAGGCTTCGCGATAGTTTACTGTTATCCAGTAAGCGTAAAGTTTCGCGACGGCGTAAGGACTTCGCGGATAAAACGGCGTTGTTTCGTCGCTTGGTTCTTTTGAGACGCCGCCGAATAATTCCGACGTCGAGGCTTGGTAGAATTTTGTCGTTTTGGTCAAGTTGAGTAATCTTATCGCTTCAAGTAATCGAAGCGTGCCGAGTGCGTCAACGTCGCCGGTATATTCCGGCATATCAAATGCGACGCGAACATGGGACATCGCGGCAAGATTGTAAATCTCATCCGGCTGCGTTTCTTGCACTATACGGACAAGATTGGTCGAATCGGTCATATCGCCAAAATGCAACTTAAAACGACTATTTTTTTCGCTCGAATCCGGATAAATATTATCAATACGCGCCGTGTTAAACGACGAACTACGCCGCTTCAAACCATGCACAATATAACCCTTGTCCAATAAAAAACGAGATAAATAAGCGCCGTCTTGACCGGTTACGCCTGTTATTAAAGCTGTTAATGACATATATCTAAATTTATAAATAAAGCCCAATTTTAAACGACTCTATCAACGCAAAAAAATTCTTACGACAAAATACAAAACAATAAAACCCAAAATTATTAAAGTTGTTAATGGCATCTATCTTAATTTATAAATAACGTCCAATTTTAAACGGCTCTATCGGCGCAAAAAAAACATTTTGCGACAAAAACAAAACAATAAAACCAAAAAATTAAAAACGCAAATCGTTCTATTTATACCTACAAAAAACTAGATAACAATTTTTTGTTATAAAAAATTGTCTCACTTGCCCCTAAATTGCCAAAACGTAATTTTTGATAAACAAATTTCCACGAACTATTACAATTTTATCATCAATAACACGCTCGGAAAGAGCAATGAAATTTTAGCGATTCTCATTTTATTTATTTATTTTGAAATCGTTGATCGTGAATAATGAATTTAGTTTGTAACCTTTATTTTTGAATGTTTCCGCGCCGCCTTCTAGTCTGTCAATTATTGCAATTACGCCATCGACGATAGCGCCAATCGATTCAACTTTCTCAATCGCATCAAGCGACGATCCGCCAGTCGTAACAACATCTTCGACAATCACGACGTGATCGCCTTCTTTAACTGGACCTTCGACGAATTGTTTTGTGCCGTGCGTTTTGGGTTGTTTTCTTACCATGAAACCTTTGAGCGGAATATTTTCATAAGCGGCGACAGTAATCACGGCTGCTGTAATCGGATCGGCGCCAATCGACATGCCGCCAACCGCAGCCGGTAATACTTGTTGTAATTTTATCTGCTCAAGTATCCCAGCGCCAATCAATTTAGCGCCAACTGAATCAAGCGTAACTTGACGACAATCAAGATAATATGTCGCCCGTTTACCAGAGGACAAAACAAAATCCCCAAACCGCAACGCCCGCTCGCTTATCAACTCCTTCAAAAAATTACGATCATACATAATAAAATTCATTAGGCTAAAGGTTAAATAAAAAGTAACCGTTCACGTAAATTTAAGCAAAAGATTTTCGAGGATAGGGAGTAGGGGGACAATTTTCGTAACAATAAATATTTGTCCCGCTAGGGACAGAATGTTGGTAGAAAAAAATGATACGAATTTTTAGCGTCCCGTTAAGGACGCAATGACGGTTAATGTTGTATTTACATTTTGTCCCTAGCGGGACAAATATATTTTTGACGTTGCTTTTCTACCAACATGTTGTCCCTAGCGGGACAGGTGGGACAAATATTTATTGTTACAATAAATCTATCCCCTACACCCTAGCCCCTAAAACTCTACGCTTCTAAAATCTCGTGAACTGTTACAATATTAATTTATTTGAATATTTATTTTTCTCAATACCGCAAAAGGGATTTGTTTAATTTTGATCAATTTAACGTTGCGCTAATTTTGCCTGAATTATACTTGACAAGTTTTTCCCAATTAATAGCGCCGTCCGGTTTGCAAAAATCTTTCACAAATTCAGGAATAAAACAATTAAGACGACAAGCATATAATCTGCAAAAATCTTCATTTTTTTCTATCGCATTATGCCCCAACGGTTCAATTATTTTACAATATAATTCTGGATCGCCAGAAATAAATTCCCAAAATTCTTGCCCGCAATACTTAAAATACTGGTCTTTAACCGGATTTTTATCTTTCCCATAACAACAACCATTGACCGCAACAACGTTCATTTTACTGTTACTTGTCAATAATGTTTTTTTAGCGGTTGCGAAGTCTCTTTTCATTTTATCAATTTGACTTTTGTTTCCCCAATTTGGACCCGATTTTATGCTGACGATATATCTTATAAAATCTTTATCAAATTCCAGGTCTATTCCGCTAACGCCTGATTTTCTGCCTCCGTATGCTTTTTCGTTGACAAAAATTACAAGTCCTTCAAGCCAATCGTCAAAAATTGTTTCTTCGTTTGATGAAATATGAGCGTCGGTAATTCCTTTGACTATTTCGGAAGCCACGTTTAATGATTTGACGCGAAATAGATAAGGATTTTTGCGTTTGAGTACGTCGTGGAGTTTCAATTTGGAGAGACAATCTATTCGTTGTTGATGAAACGAGCCAATATGTTCGCGTACATATTCGATAACAATTTTTTGATCTATATTATTCATTTTATTTTTGTAACTTGTAACGTTTGCCGTTCTATATCCCATGCTAAAGGCAAGACTGAATATTTCGGACTAAAACTTTCTTGAACCATTTTAAAATATTCCGGTAAAATTTCGATGCCGATTGATTTTCTACCCATCCTTTGCGTAACAATACAAGTCGTTCCCGAGCCCATAAACGGGTCAAGCACAACATCGCCCTCTTGAGTAAAAAGTTTAATAAACCATTCCGGCAAACATTCGGGAAAAACGGCGCTATGTTTTTTGTTATTGCATTCGGTCGCTAAATGTAAAACGTTAGTCGGATAGGCGTTTTCACGTTTTAACCAATGCGATATATTTTTACCGAAACCGCTAATCGTTTTTGAAATATCCCTTATTTTATCAGTTTCGCTAAGATTACGGAGGCGGTTTTGCGCCCAGTCGCCCATTGGAATCATTACGGCTTCTTGATACATATTAAAGTTGCGGTTTTTATTAAATTGCAATAAGCGTTCCCAAGCGTCGCGAAAACGATTCGGCCATTTACCAGGATAACAATTTTTTTTATGCCATATAAATTCTTCCGTCCAAAGCCATCCTTGTTTTCTCATTTCTATGATAAGTTCCAAAACGTAAGTGCTACGCTCGCCTTGTACGACTTTTTCTTTAATATTTAATATGAATGTTCCTTCCGGTTTTAAAACTCGTAATAATTGTTTTGAAATTGGCAAGAACCATTCGACATATTTATCAGGCGTAATTCCGCCGTATGTCGTTTTGCGTTGATCGGCGTAAGGCGGCGACGTAAAAATCAAATCAACCGAATTATCCGGCATCTGTTTTAATACGTCTTTACAATCGCCTAAATATAACTTGGGTTTATTCATGTTCTGATGTTAAGGTAAAAAATAGTATATTCTTCACACTTTAAAAAGTGTTTTGAAACTATTCACACTTGGGTTTGCGTTATTTTTTTATTTTTTAAAAAATATTTTTTTTGGCGTTGGTTTGAATAATTTTATTATTATCCAGATGCAAAATAGTGTTATGCAGATTGTGATGGTTCTGTTTATGAAGGTTGTCGTATTGTTTATTTTATTTTTTTGCGATGGATTTTTTGGCGTCCATTTTATGGTTTTACCGATTAGCAAGGGTACGGCGATTGCTTTTTTTGTTTGTTGGTTTGGTAATTTTTCTATATCCGCAATTTTAATCTCTGTATCATAAACCCACAACTTATAAGGTATCGCCGCAATTGAAATTTGTTCATTGTAATCGGCGCCGGCGCCGGTTTGCAATCCGTCCGGCAAGGAGTTTACGCACACGACTACCGGAAATTCTCCCGAACCTTCCACGTACAAAAAAATTTGATAGTACCGCTCAATTCCATACAATTCCTTTACCGTAGCATCTTCAACAAGCGTCGGCAAAATACGTTTTGCAACGCCCGAAAGTTTGACAAGTTTACCTCGTATTTTGCGCGGATTATTAAATAATTCTACCGTCTTGACCGGTTTTTTGTCCGTATCAAATTGTTCCGCAACGCTCAATAATTCCGCAACCGAAACCTTACGCAAGGCGCTCAACAAACTATAAAATAAATCCCTGTCCGAAATCGTAAACTTAAAACCGCGACTAATAATTTCCGCACGACTCAATAAACTTAACGCCGTAGATACCTTCAACTCGCCGCGTAAATCCATAATCGAAAAACAAGGCGCTAACTCAAATAATCCTAAATCAACGCCAAGATAACCAACCAAATTATTATGCGAAAACCATTGAACGCCGTCGCAAAAAAACAACGGCAAATACTCAACGCCGCCAAAATCTACGCCGCCAAAATCTACGCCCAACACGCTATCGCCAACACGCGCCCGCTTGATATAAATACCAAATAATCCCGCTTGATCGCCGATAATATTATTTTGACCGCTATTTTTATTTTGCACAATACGATTACTCTTGACCGTTTCAATAATCGCATTATCGTTTTTGATTGTATCATCGTTTTTGATTGCATCATCGTTTTTGATTGCATCATCGTTTTTAATCGTATTGTCATATTTAATCGTGTTGTTTGTCGTTGACTCTATCAAACCGTCCGGCACAAACGACGATAAAATTAACGCCTTGCCGCCATCAGGAACTTCCAAAACAGAAAGATAAATTAGCGGACTGCGGCAAATATTTTGTTCGTTGCGGCTTAACGGAATTTTTTTTATATGCGTTAAAAAACCTCTTAAATAAAACGTCCGTCCTCTGTATTTTTCGGGGATTGTTACGAGTTGATTGAATTTAATATTATCTTGTTTCTTTTGATTATTGCCCGTCAATTCAACAGCGCCGCGCCGCAAAATCACAGGCGAAACCATTGATCCAAGATCGCCCAAAAAACTAATTGCCGCTTTGCGGTACTTGATTTCTAAGCCGGAATCGTTGCCGAAATTGCGCCATTGATTTTCGTTCATGTCAAAAAGATTGCGCGTAAATTCTGCGTTAATCGTAACGCCGCCGAACTCGTCGCAAAAAGAATTGTCAGCGCAAAATATAATCGCAATCGCAATCGCAAACAACATCTGAACAAATATCAACGCGAAAAAAATAAATTGACGTAATTGTTTTTTTTCGCATTCGGCGGAGTTAATATTTTCTGTTACGTTAATTCCAATATCGCAATTTGCATCAGAATTTGATTCGTAATTTGCTTCGTCATTTGCATCGGCGATAGAAATTTTATCGGGTAAATTTGTTTGACGGAATATAATTCGTTGTCTTGTAATTATCCGTTTGAAATAATAGCGGCAAATAATCCACGCAAGAACTATCGAACATATCATCAAAACAAATTCTAATGTTGCAAATCGGTTTTGATTTTTTGTTACGTTAATTTGCGTTTGTGATTTGGCGGCGTTATTTGTCTGGTTTACAAGAAGAGATTTTGACAATATTGTCGGCGTTGTAAATTCTTCAAGTTTTTCTGATATACAAAGTTGTCGTTTGTAAAAATATCCTGTAACTGTTACGAATACGGGAGTTTGCGGTTGCGGCGCTTGCGTTATGCAAGCCTTCAACTCATCGGGAATTTCAAGCGAACACACGCAAACCGGAACGTTGCGATTGTCCGAAACTAAAATCCACGATTCATAAAAATCTGTTTTTTTATCGCAACGAATAACTTTACCGTTAATACGAACAAGCCGCCCGCGATATGCCTCCGGTTGAAGGTCTAATTCCGTAAAACCTACAACTTCGCAATACATATTCGCGCAAGAATCGCCGCCGTTTGTTGTACTCTTTGTTGTATTATTTTGTTCAAACGGTTTTAATTTGTCGAGATCAGTTTGATTTATATTTTGCAAAATATTAAACAGATAATTCCAGCCGTCTCTGTCGCCGTTACGCGAAAGCGGCATATCATCTGCGATTGATCTTAAACGTTCTTTATCGATTACGGGAAGCGACGCCCAAACCGTAGAATTAAAAAAATTATGGATCAAAAATACGCAAATCGTAATATTTATTGTTACAATTATTTGTTTCATAGTTTGTGCGAATATTTTTTGTTACGATAAATCGAGGTTTTATTTTGGGGCGTCTAATTTGAGTTTTAATTCGACCAATGCGTTATTTTCGTTGTTCAAGGGTTCATTTTTTCCAATTGGCATAACTTGCAGCGACTCGCGTTTCACGCCGTGCGAAACCAAAAATTCATAAACCGCAACCGCACGCGCATAAGATAAATCTAATTCCCGACTGTATGCGCCGCCTTCGTCGTTATTGGATTCGTGACCGCAAATCAAAATCTTATAAGGCGACGAGCGCAACTTGTCAAGGATAGCAGAAAGTTCGGACTTGCCTTCGTCTGTCAATTCGTCGCTGCCGGATGCAAAACGAATAATACCGCCCGGAATTGATTCCAAATCAAATACTACTGTTTGTATTGTCGAATTGATGCTGTTAAGAGCGCCAATTTGACGGGCGGTAAGGCTTATTGCGGGGCGTTTAGTCGAATTGCGGTCAACTGTAGATTTGTTGTTAAAGCCGGATTGAAGCGACGTGATAACGTTTTGTATCTGCGGTTTTTGAAGTGTGCTGATTGAAAATAACATCACAAAAAAACAAAGTAAAAGCGCCATCATATCGCCATAAATCACTATCCAATCCGCCGCCGGTTTAACTTCAAAATATTCCACGCCGTCAAATTTGTCAGACGAATACGACGACGAATACAATAAAGATACCGGTAACTCCGGCTCAATATTAGGCGGCAAATTATTTAATGATAATTGAGACATCTTATTTTTAAATTCCGAATGCGGAATTAGTTTTTTTGTAACTACTCAGTATTATCTTTATGATTATTTTGTTTTGATGTGTAGGCGTCAATGATTCGCCCTGATAAGGGCGTAACTTTCATAACCGCAGGTCTGTGACCTGCGGTAAAAATCGGCGTATCCTTGCTGCCCTGAAAGGGCAGGACTTTATTGACGTAATTTAACGCAAAATGTCCTGCCCATATCGGGGCAGAGTTATGTGTTGACTTTTAACCGCAGGTCAGCGACCTGCGGTTAAAAAAATACCGTCCCTATCGGGACGAAGACAAGTCATTAACCAAAATTAAATAATAAAAAAATACTGTGAACGGTTACGATTTTTTTAATTCCGAATTCCGAATTCCGAATTTTATATTCTAAATATCGTTTAGCGGTCTGTCGTCTGGTTCGATATAAATCAACAATTTATTTCTGATCATTCTTGGGCTTTCACCTGCTTGAATTGCTAGTATTCCTTTGAGTGTGATTTCCATAAGTTTTACTTCTTCGTCGTTCATGAATGCGAGTTTATCTGCTAATGGGTTGAACATTAAGTTTGCCAGTAGCGCTCCGTACAAAGTTGTTAGTACGGCGATTGCCATATTTTCGCCGATGGTTGCCGGATCAAGATTAGCAAGCATAAGTACGAGTCCGATTAACGTGCCGATAAGTCCAAACGCCGGTAATACTCTGCCGAACATTGCTATTACGCCTCTGTTCCGAATATGCCGCAAGTTTATCGCCCGCATTTCTTCACGTAATAAATATTCCACAACATCAGGCGATAAACCATCCGTAATCAATTGAACGCCGCGAGCAAGAAATGAATCTTCCAACGTCTGTATTTTACTCTCCAACGCTAAAACGCCTTCGGTACGCGCTACGTCCGCAAACGAAACAATTAATTCAATATTACTCAGCGGATTAAATTCTCTGGCGCTGAATGTTATTGAAATAAATTGGCTTATCTTAAGTATTTGCCGCAATGGATAAGCCGCAAACAAAGCGGCAATCGATCCGCCAACCACTATTGCAAAAGATGGAAAACTTATGAGATTCCATATCTTGTCAACGCCGCTAAACAACACCGCCAACAATATTATCGCAAAACCCGAAAATAATCCAATCGCAGTCGAAAATCCCATAATTTATGATTAGGTAATGAAAGTTTTTTTTGTAACAAAAAATCGAAAAGGAACGTAACCGTTTCGGTTGCGTTCCAAAAATCTGTCCCTCTTGTCCCTCAAACATTCTCTAAATAATTTCGTAAATTCTAATTTGTAAAAGGTAAATATTCCGGTTTGGGGATTAAATTTTTTGATTGATGATAGGCGACGGCGCGGCGTACTACTTCATCCAATGTTTCTTTAACCATAACCGTATCGCCATTGGTCAACGTTATCAACGTATCAGGACAACGCTCAACATATCTGATCAATTCAGCATTGAGTATAAATTCATCATTATTTAAACGAGTTAAAAGAATCATTTCATTTTATTTTATATTATTAAATTTTATTAAATTAGTTTTTTTGTAACAAAAATTGTCTGACGGATCGCAACCATTGCGCCGGCATGCGGCGGCAGGTTTTGACGTTTTTACATTTGACGTATTTCAAGTACGATACGTATTGGTATCTCTAAAAATTCATTTTTGAAAAAACGATCAATTATTCGATGTTTCTCTAAAATTAAATCAATAGGGCATCTATAAAAATTCATTTTTTGTAAAAAGGTAGGCGGTGTTTCGCCGCCTACATGGACAAATGAATTTTTAGAGACGCCCTATTGTTGATTATTTTGTAAATTTTCCGATGCGTGGTTACTCAATAAGACAGCGATCCAATGCGTTTTTTGATCGTTTTGCAATACAATTTTTAACACCATTGTAAGCGGCGCCGATAAAAACATGCCGATAGGTCCCAACAACCAACCCCAAAAAATTAACGAAAGCAAAACAACAAGCCCCGAAATCCCAAGCCCCCGCTCAAGATAACGCGGCTCAACGCCATAACCAAACGCCGTATTGACAACAATTAACCATAACATAACAACAACCGACGACGCTAACCCGTGATCAATTAACGCAAGCAAAATTGGCGGAATCGACGCTACAATTTGACCGATGTTAGGAATATAATTTAAGAAAAACATCAATACGCCCCACAACAACGCATACTCGACGCCCAACAACCAAAGCCCAACCGCCGTAACAAAACCCGTCAATAAATTGATAATCGTTTTTATTTTCATGTAATTCCACGTGTCCGCCGCAATCTTTCTAAAATATTCATTTGACAAATCACGCCCGCTAAACGCTTCGCGTATCTTGTCCGGCATCCGCGCAGCCTCTATCAACATAAAAATCACCATCACCACTATCAACGACGAAACCGTAACAATATTCAAAATCTCACTTACCCCAAAATGAATAAAACCAATCAACGTGTCAACATGAACAATATCAAAAAGCGAAAAACGCTCCGAAACTTCAAACGCCCCTTTTGATACCGGTTGAATTACATCGGCGGAAACTTCGGCAGGCACAACAGGAATTTCTGTAACGGAAATATTTTGATCAGGATTAGGATTGTGATTGAGATTGGAATTAGGATTAGGATTAGGATTAGGATTAGGATTGGACGTTTCGGCAAACGGTATTTCGGGAACAGATATTTTTGGAACCGATTCTTCTATTGATTTGAATTTTTGAATTACGTTGTTAATCCAATTGTCAACTTGCGTAACTCCGGCAGTCGCCTTGATGCGATACGCCGGTAAACGATTGGCAAAATCAGTCAACGAATAACTCAAAATCCAAACTAAACCTATCCCAAATAAAAAAACTAACAACGAAAGCGTAAGCAACGCCGACCAATCCGCAAATCCTTTACGCTTCAATAATCGAAGCGGCGGCAAAAGAACCATCGCAAAAAATACCGCAAGAAAAAACGGCGCCGCAAGCGATTGTGCCGATTTCAAACCCGCAAGTATTACGACAACCGAAGCCGCCGCTACCAAAAATTTCGTACCAATTCCATTTGATCGATTTTCATTCATTGGCTTTTATGTTAATTTAATTCGGAATTCGGAATTCGGAATTATTTTTTTAACGTTTTTAAACAATCTGGACTAACTGTTTAATTTGTAGATCGTTTTAAAAGTGATCCACAGATTGGACAGATTTAACGGCAGATTTTTTTAATTCCGAGTTTTGAGTTCCGAATTTCTTTTTAGTTTATTCTTAGTAAAGCGTCGTACATTTCGTTTGATGTTGTCATGATTTTTGCGTTTGCGCGGTACATTGCGGAGGCGAGTATCATGTCGATAATTTCTTGTCCCATGTCTGTATTTGAGAGTTCTAAACTTCTTCCTCTGATTGAACCTATTCCGTCTGAACCTGCGATACCGATTTTTGCGTCGCCGGAGTTTACGCTTACTTGATACAGGCTGTCTCCGGCTTTGTACAAACCTTCTTGATTGATGAAGGTTGCGAGTGGAATTTGTCCTAGCGGTCGTTCAACTCCGCTTGTAAAAATTCCCATGATAGTTCCGTTTTCAAGTATGTTGTAATCGAATAGGGTTCCGGCGCCGGCGCCGTTTTGGTATGTTTGTGTTATTTCCGGCGAGTTTGCCGCTAGCGCCATAACAGCGTCAAGGTTCATTGTGAACTGGAAGTCAAGCGGGCTAGTTGACGCCAAACTTGTACGTTCAACTGATATTGTCGAGTTTGTTTGTCCGATTAAGCGTCCGTTTTGATCAAATCGCAACAGTCCTGTTCCTGTTGCGACCGCTACTCCGTCGAGCGGTTGATTGTCCGGCGAATCGGCGTACCAGCGATAAATTGTTTCGGTATTAGTTTTCGATTCCAGTACCATTGTCATGCGGACATTGACCGGCGCTCCGAGCGAATCGAAAACTTGTAAATCGCTGGATATACTTTCGCCGCGACTTTGTTGTATTTCAGTCCAGCCGAGATCGATTTGACTTTGTTGCCAAGTATCGGCGACTTGCAATTCTAATTCGTTTTGTCGTCCTGAATTTCCGAGTATGAACATTGAGCCGTCAATGACGTAAGCGCCTTGAGCGCCGCCGTTGATTAGTTTACCCAAGCCGCCTTGATCGGGCGTTACGCCGTCGGCGGCGGTGCGTATTCCGAAAGATTCGTTTAGGAATTTTAGGTAGTCGTTTACGGTAGTTTCGTTTGTAATTTCGAGCGCCGCCGTTTTGAGCGTGAGTCCGCCTTTGGTCGGGGCAAAAGTCAAAACGCCGGTTTCGAATACGTTTAAAAAATTTCCGTTATCAAATTTACCTACGTCGATAAGTTTAGTTGTGCCGTTAATTGTTGCTTTTCCGCGTCCTGCTTCGTTCATTTCGAGTCTAGTTCCGGCGCTTAATTCTGCGTCTGAGACTCTGTCGATCAATGTTGCGTTTGTGTTCATGTTTTGTATTTCGCCGATGAGGTTATAGGTAGTCGGGTTGTTTGTTGTGTTTCTGTATATGCGTCTTCCGATCCATTCGCCGGTCTGGTCGGCGGGTAGGTTTGACAATATGGTTTGACCTCCGTTTATGTTGAAAGAGTTGGCGAGTTGTACGGGGCGGCTTTCGTTTCCGGCGGCGTCGAAATACGTAACATAATATTCGTAACTGCCGTTTAATCTGCTATCGTTTAAAACTGGTTTTGCGTTTAGCGAAGCGGTTGAAGTCGTATCGGAGTAAGTTGTCTGGGCGCTTGAAATTTGATCGACTAATCTAAACGTCGGTTTGACGGCGGGATCGGCGGGTTCGGTTGCTCGGTAGATTCTGATTGCGGAATAGTTGGCGGGAATTAGGGGCAAGTTATTAATGACAAATGAATTTTGCCCTGATGTAATTTCGGCTTGAAGCGGAACAGAGTAATCTGATTCAATTCCGTTTGTATCGACGAAGGTTAATCTGTATAGATATTTTCCTTCGTCGATATTTCCTGCGCTTGTGTTTGTTGCGTTAATATTTGTGTATCCTTCGATGTTTGGTTGGATTATTTGTTGAATATTTCCGGTATTTGACGGCGGCGATGATTTTGACAAATCGGTCATTGGTTTTGTGCGTAATAAAGTTCCTTGTGTTGCGGATTCGCCGGTTGCGTTTAGGACGCCTTCGATTTTAATTTCGGATGTTTCTTGTGCGATGTGCATTTCGTTGATGGGGATTTTTAGCGCCGTTAATTTATCGTTTTGGATTCTGAATTGGTCGTCTATTCCGTATCCTAAAACGTACATTCCGGTATTGGTTGTCAGTGCGTGGTCGTTGTTAATTTTAAGGGCGCCGTTGCGAGTGTAGTAATTTTGACGCGTCGAGTTGAGATCGTTTGTATCGCTGACGATAAGAAAACCGTTGCCGTTAATCGCAATATCAGAAGCGGTCATGCCTTCTTTGAACGATCCCTGAGAAAAATCAGTCGTAACTGATGCGAGTTCAACGCCCATGCCGATTTGCAATGGATTAGAACCGGCGGTATAAGTTTGACCGGGACCGAAACCGTAATTGTAAATGTAAGATATAAACGACGAAAAATCCGCGCGTTCGGATTTGTAACCCCAAGTGTTAGCGTTAGCAAGATTATTACCGGATACGTTAATAGTTTTTTCGGCTGCGCCCATTCCTGTTTGCGCAGTATGAATTGCGGATGTTAAACCAAGTCCCATATTTTTTTTACTCGTAAAATTTTTTTAATTGTTACAAATTAATAACGCAAAATTGCAACAGATCGCGGAAATTTAAATGATAAGTTTTAAACTGTTCGCACTTGAGGGCGTCTCTAAAAATTCATTTGTTCAGGTAGGCGGCGTTTCGCCGAAACGCCGCAATACGTGTGAAACAATTATTAAATTTTAATAATTCATAACGTGTAAAATAGATGTACTTTATACGTTGTGAAATAATAAAATTTATTAGCAACATAAAATCTAATGCGGCGTTTCGCCGAAACGCCGCCTACCTTTTTGCAAAAAAATGAATTTTTAGAGACGTCTATTTGGAATTTGTTAATTGAGTGAATAGTTTTTTGGATTGTATCGGATTTCTTTTGAGTTGGTCGATAGCATATTTGGTATGTTACAAAAATTTTGCCTATCTTTTCTACAATACCTAATCAGAATTGTAAGAAACAATGTAATTGTTTTGGTTATGTTGTTTTTTGATTTTATGTTCTGATAAATTTTTAGAATCAATTTTATGTAAACGAATATTTGAACCGATAATAAAATTCAATTACGTTTCCGGTCTCAAAAAATCTTAAACAAGATACCGGATTTACAATTTCTTGGTCTAGCACACAAAAAACAATGAGATAAAAAAATATAAATCGCACGAAAAATTTCGTAACCGTTAATTGAAATTGAAGCGATAGATTTTAGGGGTTCGAGAGTAAGAGAGTAGTGGATAGGGAGTAGTTTTTTTAGAAAACTAGAAAACAGCTTTTTGTTATAAAAAAATTGTCAGAAGGATCGCGGGCGTCTCGCCTGCATGCGGTTGTACTCAACCGCCAATGATGGCTGTTTTTACCTCAACCATTTTATTGGTTGCCGTTGGTAACTTGCAGCCGAAACGATTACGATCCTTCGGACTGACGATTTTTTGTAACAAAAATTGTCCCTCTTGTCCCTCAGGTCCCACTTGCCCCTCAAAAAATTGCCAATACGTATTTAACTAACCGGATATCCGTGAACGGTTATGAATTTTTGGAGATGATATTTTGAGCGTGTGATTTATATTCTGTTTTTTTTATTATTGTTTTTTTATTTTCTATTTTAAGATTGTTAGACGGATATTTGTGAACGCCTGACAAAAATAATTTGTAACTGTTCACGAAAATTTTTTTAGCGAATTAAGCGGCGAAATACAATTACAATTATCGTTACAAAAATTAATTACGCTTGCTAACGATTGCTGAATAGTTACAAAAAAACTACTCCTTATTCCATACACCCTAACCCCTAAAACCTAACGGTAACTTCTATACTGCTCGTACTTGAAATTCAGCGATTTAAAAGCGTCAAAGCCTGCCGTCCGAAAGCTAGGCAGGCGAAGGTAAACGCAAACTCAAGTACGAATAGTATAAAAAGCA